>NZ_JBFUFF010000021.1:0-96065 GCF_056403555.1 Rhizobium sp. P2_G2 | reverse complement strand
ATTTATTGAATATCCACGTGAATGGCTCGCTCAAGTACACGCATGACTCTTTTTGATACGCACGGTGCAAGGAATAGCGGGCAGGCAGGGTCGCCATGAACGCCGGTTCGGCGCCCGTGCGGTATGGCGCAATACCAAAACCGCTCCCTGCCACCATGCCTTGTTTGGCAAGGAGCGAGCTGGCTGGGCTCAATACCAGTGCCAGCCAAACAATCGTTTATTCAGACCATGTGGTTCATTCTTCAAAATCGCTGGATTTGGGACTTGCGCCTCAAGCATCGAAACTATAAACGGAGCGCCACGGCCGGAGTGTAGCGCAGCCTGGTAGCGCACTTGACTGGGGGTCAAGGGGTCGTGGGTTCAAATCCCGCCACTCCGACCACTATATCCTTGATTTCCCTCACATTTTGCCGATTCTCCAAGGCCGCAACAAGGGCCTTAGGGGAACATAAGGGCACCAAATGCCCCGCAATTGGGGCCAAACGTCCCGAACTGGTCCAAAGTGATGCGCGAATGTTCGCGTCCTGCTGACGAGAATCGGCGCACTTACTTGTCTGTCAGACGGCCGGCCTGCTGTCGGCCAGTAAGAATCGGGATTATCCGCCCTGCGCAAGCCCGCGGTAAACTGCCTCGGTCGCATCCACCATTTTATCGAGCGAATAGTCGGTCTTGCGCGCGAGGGCGGCGGTACGCATGGCTTCGTGGCACTGCGGCCGGGCGATTTCGAGCATCCGCTGCGCCAAGTCTGTAACGTCGTCGTCATTTGCGACGATGAAGCCGTTCCTGCCATCATCCACCACCGTCGAAGCGCCGCCGACATCGGCGAGAATCATCGGCAGGCCGGCGGCGGCCGCTTCCAGCATCACATAGGACATCGCTTCGTAACGGCTCGGCATGACCAGCACATCGAAGGCCTGCATGGCGTCGGGTCCCGGAAGGGCGGAAGTGAGATGGATGCGTTTGGCCAAGCCGCTGCTGCCAATCATGCTCCGCATCTCCGCTTCCAGCGGTCCGAAGCCGATCATCGCCAATTCTGTTTGCGGCAGAGCAGCGCCGATGCGATTGAAGGCGTCAAGCAGCCGCTCCGGCGCTTTCTGTTCGGAGAGGCGGCCGACGAAGCCAAAGACGAACGCATCTGGTCGGATGCCGAGCTGGGCGCGAATCTCCTGACGCTGGCCGATGGGCGGCGCCGAGACGCCGTTGACGACTGTATGCAGTCTGTTGTCCGGAATGCCGAGATATTGCACGGCGTGCTGATATTCGTCACGCGAGACGCAGATCAGCGCATCGGTCAGGTATTTTCCAAACAGGCACTCGATGCCGCCAAAAATCTGGCGGCCGCGGGCGCCTAGCGTCGGATCCATGGTGCGGAAGGCGTGCGGCGTATAAACCCGCGGGATATGTCGGCCGGGCATGCGCATGCGGGTCAGCGCGCCGGCCTTGGAACTATGGCCGTGGATGATGTCGAACGGGCCACCGGTTCTGATGATCTTCCGGATCGCCATCCATGCCCCCGGATCGGAAGGCGAGGGGGACCGCGTCATCGGCACGCAATATATGGCGGCCAGCGGCAATGCTTGAAGTTCTCTAACGAAACGCTCCTCGGCGCGGGTCGGCGAATAGATTGCCGCGACGTGATGCCCGCGTTCGGCCAGCGCCCCGCAAAGATCAAGAAAGTGCCGGCCTGAGCCGCCGCCGCTCGGTTCGAGCACCTGCAGGATTCGCAAGGGAAGATGGGTCATGGGCGAGCCGCAGCGCCGGCGGACCTCTGCCGTTGATATCTGTGCTCCAGCGCCGCGCAGCCCCAGACGATGCCATAGAGCATGAAGTGATGCCGCCAGTGGTCGGTATCGATGACATTGCCGATCAGTTCATGGCCGCAGAGCGTGATCCACGCTGCTACCAGATAGGGCTGCCACGGCCGGTCGCGGAACATGTAGCGGATGCCGAAACCGATCGTGGTCCAGGCAAGCGCGATGTAGGTCGCGAGGCCAAGCCAGCCATAGGTGGTCAGCGATTTCAGCCAGATATTGTGCTCGTCTTCAGGGTAGATGGTGGAGAACACCATCGGCCCGATGCCGAGCGGCTCGCTCATGGCGTTGAGGAAGCCAAGCTTGTGGCGCTCGAACCGGCCGAGCCGGTCGCCGTCATATTCCTGGACAAGCTTGGTGCGCTGCTCGAGCAGGCCGGAGATCGCCGGCGTGTTGAGCGCCACCACAATGCCGACGACGCCAAGGATGACGCCGGAGAGCGACATGACCAGCACTTTCAGGCGGAAGGCGCCGGACCGCTCCTTGATGAACATGATCAGCACCATCATCATCGAGGAGAAGACGAACATCGCCCAGGCGGCGCGCGAGAAGGAGAGCAGCACGCCGAAGGCCAGGATGGCAAGGCAGCCGAGCCGCAGCGGCAGATGTTTGGTGCGGCCGGTCAGGATGCCGTGCAGCAGATAAAGCGACGGCGCTACCAGGAAGGGACCGAACACGTTCGGATCCTGGAACACGCCCATGGCGCGGTCGTAACGGGTGAAGATGGCAAAGCCGGGCAGGGCGTGAAAATAGCCGATAATCCCGCACATGGCGGTGATCACTGCGGCACATGTCCAGGCGTTGAAGATCAGCTTCAGCCTCCGAGGGTCGTCTTCGATGACGGCTGAGTAGAAGACTGAGGAGATCAGCAGGAAGAAGGTGACGGCGAGATACATTGGCCCGTCGCCGATCTCCGCCATTTGCGTCAGCGACAGCATGCCGCCGGTGATGTAGGTCAGCATGAAGGCAAGCAGCAGTCCGGTCGTGCGCGAGATTTTCAGCCCGATGATGAACCAGAAACCGATCAGCCCGGCCATGAACAGTTCATAGGGTGCCGGCTCGTCGATGACGAAACCCGACAGGAACACGCCGAACGCCATCAGCCCGGAGCCGACCAGCCTTGCGGTGGCCTGTCCGGGCTTGAAGGAAACCGTCTCGGCGTGGACGATCGCGCTCAATAGGCATTTTCCGTGTTGAGCAGTCGGAAGGGCGTCAGGAACAGGATCTTCAGATCGAAGAGCAGCGACCAGTTCTCGATATAGTGCAGGTCGAAGGCGGTGCGGTACTTGATCTTCTCGTCGCTGTCGATCTCGCCGCGCCAGCCGTTGATCTGCGCCCAGCCGGTGACTCCAGGCTTGACGCGGTGGCGGGCGAAATAGCCTTCGACGACATCGGCATAGATGCGGTCATGGGTTTGCGCCAGCACCGCATGCGGCCGCGGACCGACGAGCGACAGGTCGCCTCTGAGCACATTGAAGAACTGCGGCAGTTCGTCGATCGAGGACTTGCGCAGGAAGCGTCCGACCGGGGTGACGCGCGGATCGCCTTTGGTGACCGCCCTGGCGGCGGTCGGATCGCTCATGTTCGTATACATGGAGCGGAACTTGAAGACGCTGATGATCTCGTTGTTGAAGCCGTGGCGCTTCTGCTTGAAGATGATCGGCCCCTTGGACGTCGCCTTCACCGCGATGGCCGCACCGAGCATGACCGGCCAGAGCATGGCGATTGCCACCAGGCTGAAGAAGATATCGAAGATACGCTTGGCGACCGAATCCCAATCGTTGATCGGCTTGTCGAACACGTCGAGCATGGCCGTCTTGCCGACATGCGAATAGGCGCGGGGACGAAATTTCAGCTTGCTGGCATGGGCGGCGATGCGGATGTCGACCGGCAGGATCCAGAGCTTGCGCAGCAAGTCGAGGATGCGCTTCTCCGCCGTCATCGGCAGCGAGATGATCAGCATGTCGACGCGCGCCAGCCGCACAAATTCGACCAGTTCCGTCACCGTGCCGAGCTTCGGATAGCCGGCCACCAGTTCCGGCGAGCGGCGGTCGAGACGGTCGTCGAAAATGCCGAGGATGCGGATATCGTTTTCCGGCTGCGCTTCCAGCGAGCGGATCAGTTCCTGCGCCGGCCTGCCGCCGCAGACGATCACAGCGCGGCGTTCGAGCACGCCATTGCGCAGCCAACGCTTCAATGCCCAGGCGAGCAGGTAACGCTGCGCCATGAGATAGCCAAGGCCGGCAATGAACCAGGCGCCAAACCAGAAGCGCGACACGCTCTCGGATGTTTTCAGGAAGAACAGCGTCAGCGCCATCACGGCGAAAGCCATTGCCCAGGCGCCGGCAATGCGGCCGATCACCCGGTATGGCGCCCTGAGAACCGGGATCTGGTAGCAATCGGCGATCTGCAGGAAAAGCACGCTCAGCACCCCGCCGGCGGCGACCACCGGGATGTGCCACAGAAGTGCACTCATATTGTGCAGGTAGAAGAAGTTGACCACGTGGCCGATCAAAAACAGCATCACGAAGTCGAACAGTCTCGCCAGGCCGGTCATCATCGATGGTGAGAATTTCTCGTCGCGATATTGCGCGGCGACCCGTTTGGCGAAATCGTTGAGTTCGATCGTTCCCGGCTTGACACCCGCGGCGGTCTCGTCGGGGCCGATGGTGCGGATCTCCGAAACCTGCTTGCGCAGGCGTTCGATGTCGAGATCGTCGTCTCTTTCAGGCAGCTGACTCATCACACTCTACTCGATACCAATTCGTCTCGGACACTAGGCGAAATGCCCTAAGAAACGCTTACGCAAGGGGAGGTCGGGCGTGCCGAATTGAGAAAAGTCAGGAGTTTCCACAGCGCCTTGGAGGCGGCTTGCTCTAGCCGGCCAACAGCTCCTGGTAGAGGCCTGTGACGCGGCGGGCCATGGTGATGGCGCTGAATGTCTCGTGGAAGCGGTCGCGGTCGGGTATGTTGCGGGCGCGCCAGCCGGAATCGGTGATGCTCTCGGCCATGACGGCTGCCAGCGCGTCGCTGTTGCCGGCCGGCACCAGCGCGCCACTGTCGCGTCCGAGCACTTCCGAGATGCCGCCGACATTGGAAGCGATCACCGCCTTGCCGGCGGCCAGTGATTCCAGCACGATATAGGGCATGGATTCGGCGCGCGACGGCACCACGACCGTGGGTGCGTGGGTGAGAGCCTCGCGGATGTTCATTGCAGGCCGCATGGTAATGCGCCGGCCGAGCCCGCGCACCGTCATCATCTCCAGATACTTTTCCCGCTGCGGGCCGTCGCCGATCATGACGGCCGACAGCGGCCGCTTGAGGATGCGCTCTGTCTTGGCAAAAGCATCGATGAAGATGTCGGGGCCCTTGAGATCGCGCATCATGCCGACATAGAGGAAATCGGCTGCATCCGGCGCTTCCGGCACCGGGACGAAATCCTCCTCGCCGACGCCGTTATAGATGACCTCGTTGCGGATATCGATCTCGCCGACCTTGGCGATATAGGTGTTGCGCTCGAACTCGCAGACGAAGACGATCGCATCCGTCGCCTTTTCCTGCAGCTTTTCGAGCCGGAACACCGTTCGTCCTGCAAATCCCTCGGGGTTGAAATGCAGGCTGCCGCCATGCGGCGAATAGAGGCGGGAAACGCGATACCTGTTAACCCGCAAGGCTGAGCCGGCAAGCCTGGCCAGGGCGCCGCCCTTGGCGCCATGGCCATGCACTATGTCCGGCTGCAAACTTCTGATCTGCTTGTAACTCCTCCAGAAAACCGGGATGTCCCGCGGCGAGATCGCCCGATCGATCGGTATGCGCGTCAGTCCGAGCGCGAGATGGGGCATGATCCCTTCGAACAACCGGTCCTCATGCGCTCCGCCGGTGGAGCTGTCACAGAGGATGCCGACATGATGGCCAGCGCGGCTCTGTTCTTTGGCAAGATCGCGGACATGGCGGAAAATTCCTCCGACGGGAGAGCGGAAACAATGGAGGATCCTGAGCGGCACGGGGTCCTGCATGAAGAACACCTAGAACAGGCGTTCGCGAACGTAGATCGTATCTCCGGCAAGCACGGAACTGGAAATCGACACACGACCGGTCAGGATATTGCCGTTGACCTTGCGGGTCACGTCGGCATTGGCCTGGTTGGCGCGCGCTGTGTAGCCGCCTGCGACGGCAATTGCGTTCTGGATCGTCATGCCAGGAACATAGGTATACTGACCGGGTTGTCCAACCTCGCCCATGACGAAAATCGAGCGGTAGCGGTCGACCTCGATCGACACGTCGGGATCGCGCAGATAGCCCTGGCGCAGCTTGGCTGCAATCTGACCTTCCAGCTCTTGCAGCGTCCGACCGCGCGCTGGCACGGTGCCGATCAGCGGAAAGGCGATATAGCCGGCCTGGTCGACGGAATAGGTGGTCGACAGATCCTTCTGGTCGAAGACGGTGACGCGCAGCCGATCGCCCGAGTCGACGCGGTAGGGCTGGATCGTTGCTTCCTCGAATGCCTTCGGTGGCGGCCGATAGGACGTGCAGGACGCAACGAAGGCCGACGCCACGACGAGGGCGATCGAAAGTCCGTGCCGGATCGAGAACGACGCTCTGGCGGCGGTCTGCATTCGAAGGAACTCCTGCCGGTGTTGCATTGCGGCATGGTCCGGCGTTTACCGTTTCGGTCCATGCTTCATGCTGCTGTTATCGAACCATTAGGGTTAACAGCTGGTAAAACCGGTGATCGAATTGAGGAATTTCAGCCGATAAATTTGATCGACGTCATTCGGCCCGCCGGGTTAACGCTTCGCTTACCGACTTTGTTTATCTTTGCGCCCGAAGGTTTTGTGGAGTTCGGGCATGTCGACGACGAGGCAAAGTAGCGTAGACGCGGATATTGACCTGGCTGGCCTGTTCCGGGCGATCTGGCGGCGCCGATTGCTGGTGCTGGCAACGACCGTTACCTTTGCCGGCCTTGCCATAGCCGGCACCAGCGTCGTCGCGCCGCAATATCAGAGCGAAGCGCGTATCCTGATCGAGACGCGTGACCCCGATCTCGCCCGCCGACCAACCGATCCGCAGGGGGCGGACCCAACACTCGACGATGCGGGCGTCACGTCGCAGGTGGCGCTGCTGCAATCCGCCGACCTGATCCGCCAGGTGGCCCGCGATTTCAAGCTCGGCGAGCGCCCGGAATTCGATCCGGCCGCCAATCCGTCGATCGTCACGCGCGTCCTGGTGACCGCGCATCTGATGAAGAACCCGCTGGACGTCGAGCCCGAAGACCGCGTCATCCAGGAGTTCATCCAGAAGCTGCAAGTCTATCAGGTCGATAAATCGCGCGTCATCGCCATCCAGTTCTCGTCGCGCGATCCGAAGCTGGCGGCGGCGATACCCAATGCCATCGCCAAGGTCTATCTGTCGCTGCAATCCGGCGCCAAGCTCGACGTGACCAACGAGACGGCCAAATGGCTGGAGCCCGAAATCGCCAATCTGCGTGAAAAGGTGCGCGACGCCGAAGCCAAGGTGGCGCAGTATCGCGCGTCGTCGGATCTCTTCCAGACCGGCCAGCAGAACACCATCTCGCAGCAGCAGTTGACCGATATTTCGCAAGCGCTCGCCAATGTCCGCGCCGACCGTGCCAGTGCCGAGGCGAGGGCGGAGTCCGTGCGCCAGGCGCTCTCTTCCGGCAATGTCGACACGCTCAACGAAGTTGTCGGCTCGCAGATGATCCAGCGTCTGAAGGAGACGCAGTCGAGCATCGAAGGCCAGATCGCCGATCTCTCGACCAAACTGCTCGACGGCCATCCACAGATGAAGGGCCTGCGCTCGCAGCTTGCCGGTATCAAGCAGCAGATCCGCACCGAGACTCAGAAAATCCTCGCCAGCCTGGAAAGTGACGCCAATGTTGCCCGCCTGCGTGAAAAGCAGCTTGTCGGGCAGCTTAATTCGATCAAAGCCGACACGGCCAGTACCGATGAAAAGCAGGTGGGCCTGAACGCGCTTGAGCGTGAGGCGACGGCCCAGCGGCAGTTGCTTGAAACCTACTTGTCGCGCTATCGCGAGGCGATCTCGCAGAAGGACATGAACGCCACGCCGGCCGATGCTCGCGTCGTCTCCTCTGCCGTCGTGCCGACCCGGCCCTTTTTCCCGAAAACCATTCCGATTGTCGTCGTTGCCTCGGTCGCCGGTTTCGTGCTGAGTTCGGTCTTCATCCTGCTGTCGGAACTGTTCTCCGGCCGCGCCGTGCGGCCCGTGGAATATGATGAGGATGAGGACGATGATCAGGCTGAGACTGTCGAGGCACCCGCCGTCGTTCACCAGCCGGTGATCACGACGAAATCAACGGCTGCAGCTGCTATGAAGCCGAAAGCGGCAGTCGCTCGCGACCATGCCGCCCAGCCGGGTGACGCTGCTGCGGTGAGCCTGCTGTCCATGAACGATGGTGAAACCGATCGCATGGCTGCGGCGGCCGACCAAGATCTCGTTTATGTCGAAGCAGACGAGGAATTCTCCATCGCCTCCGTTGGCCGCCACCTGATCGACAATGGCATCAATGTGGCGATCGGCGTGTCTCTGATTGGTGACAATGGCTCCGCAGCCTCCGTCGCACTGGCGCGCATGATCGCCGGCGAGGGCGCCCGCGTGATCCTGCTGGACATGACCGGCTCAGCTTTGCCGACGCGGCAGATGTCGGAACGTGGCAACCTGCCTGGCATTACCAACCTGCTCGCTGGCGAAGCCGCCTTTGCCGACACGATCCACGCCGACCGCCTGTCGGAAGCTCATATCCTGCCGCAGGGCACCGCCGACGCCCGCCGCGCCATGCGCGCCGCCGATCGCCTCGCCATGATCCTCGATGCGCTGGCCCGCGCCTATGATCTCGTGCTGATCGAATGCGGCGACACCGACGTCACCGGCGTCAGCCGCCTGGCCCGCAAGGGCAACGCCGAAATCATCCTCTCCGCAGCCGGAGCGCCGATCGAAGAAATCGAAACGATCGCCGGCAGCTTTATCGAAGCGGGCTATGAGGATGTGGTCCTGATGCTCGGCAGTGCTCCGGCAAACCCGCCGAGCACGGGCCGCAAGGCGGCGTGAGAACGGCTTAGCTCCTGTAGCGTCAGCTCTCGGCTGATGTTATCCTGATTAAAAGAAAACATGTCTTATCAGAGCTTGACGATGTCGGAGCCGGTCGTTCTTCAAAAGCTGGTATCGAAGCGTGCCGCGAAACATCTGATCGATTTTCGTCGCGATGTTGAGCGATCTTTTTCAGGGCGGGTTCGCGATGTCGTCCTCTTTGGTTCGCGCGCCCGCGGTGAGGCTAAACATTCGTCGGACTATGATGTCGCAGTGGTGCTTGACGGAAGCGATGGGCGGCAGGCCGATCGTGCGCTTTCCGATCTTGCTTACCCGCATATCGTCGCCGGCGTTCACATTCGCCCAGTCTCGGTCTCGGCGAGCTCCATGGATAAGCCGAACCTTCCCGCCCTTTCTCAACACATCAAGCGAGATGGCGTTGTGATACCGCGATGAAGAAAAGCAAGAAGGTGATGTTGCATCCGCCGAAGGACAAGAAAGTCAACCGTCCACGGTCGCTACCAACTGAACGCTCAGCGAAGAAATACAGCTCACCAGGGCTGCACAGGAATTGCGCAAAGCAGTGACGCATCTGCAGGAAGCGAGAACTCAGGCGGCAAATGGCGGAACTCCACATGCCTGCGTTCATTCAGCCTACTATGCCATGCACCATGGCGCTCGGGCAGTGCTGTTTAAGGCCGGCGGCGTTGGCAAAACCAAAGACGTGCCGGCAAGCCACGAGCATGTGATAGAGCACTTCGGTAAGCTGCTCGTCAATGAAGCGGACGCGACCGGTGATCTCGGACGTATGCTAAACCGGGCACGCGGCGAGCGCGTTAGGTCTGATTACGGCCTTGATGACGATGTGACAGAAGAGGAGGCGAAAGAGGCTGCGGCGAATGCTGCCTATTTCGTCGATGGGTGCATAAAACGCTGGGATTTGAAATCGCTTCTAAAGTAGCGACTTCAATCCTCGTCCTTCATCGGTGCCGCCTCACTCTGGCCCTGCACCCGTGTCCTGAGCCTCTGCACGAAGGAATAGACCGCCGGATTCTGCTTGATCATCGTCTTGAGTTTGGTGGCCATCTCTTCCTTGATTGCCGCCAGCCGGCCGAGCGATGTCACCGGCATGGTGACATTGACCTGCACCGTCTCCTCGCTGCACCAGGAACTCTTGAACGCCATGGCGCCGATGCCGAAGTCGAACAGGCCGACATTTTCCTGGTTGTACTGCTCGATCATCAGGTGGAAGAGCAGTTCGCCGGGGCTGGCCTCGATCGCCGGACCCGTGCCGATCGAACAGAACTGAACGATGATGTGGTCGCCCTTGCGCGACAGGCCGGCCACGGCCGGGATCTCGCCGGGAAATTCGCCGCCGGTCATGCGGATCGCATGCATCCTGAGCGGAAAGCCGGTCGCCGTATGCGGCATTCCCACTGCGGCATGCAGGAATTTTCGCGTTTTCGGACAGGCAAATGTGTTGGGCAGGCCGAACTCAGCCAACCGCGCCGCCTTTTGGGTGAAGAACAGATCGAGCAGTTCGTGCCTGTCGGCATCGCTCTCGGCGACGATATGCTCATAGCCGCCCAGTGCTTCGAGTCGGCGATGGCTGACGCTGTACTTCTTGCGCCGGCGCTTGGCGTTGAGCTGCGCCAATGTCTCGACGAAGGTCGCCTTCAGCGGCAGCTGGAAGGAACGGTTCTGGTTCTCGACATGCTGCAGCATCGAGAAGGGCAGCACCCGGCTGCGCCAGATGCTAGGCATGTTGTTGAGGATGATGATATCCGCGCCCTTCACATTGTCGCGGATTTCGGCTGAGAAGGCCGCCATCAGTTCCGGCGTCGCAGCGTCAAGGAAAGCGGAAGAGAGAAGCCCGGTATTGACGTTGGCATGGTGCGCGCCGATGAATTCCGCCGTCGTGAACAGCCGGCCGCGGATGATTTCGAGCGGTAGGATGAAGGCGAGCCTGCCGTCGATGCGGCCCTCGACGATCTGCAGCGGCCGCTGGTGCGCATCGACCCAGGCTCGGCACCAGTCGAAACCCTGGTGCAGCGAATTGATATTGTCTTCGGCGAGYGCGCGCCATTCGGCCTCGACCGACTCCATGCGCCGATGCACGGCAACCGAGATCGGGCCGGCGAGCGTCTGAAGCTCCGATGTGCCGACAGCGAGGCCGGGCATAGGGGTGTCGTCGTAGAAATCCACGTCCTTCAATTTCATTTGCCCTGCAGGCACGGCAAAATGCTCCCCTCACGAATTTTTGATCGCGAGAGTTCTAACGCCAAATCCACCGACAAAGAATTAAATGGACCGCCAATGCCTCGGTTTTTGGAAGCAATTGGTTAATGGCAGCTTATTTACCGTCGCTCTTCGGCGCGGGCTTGTGCATCCACTTGATGATCCACATGGCCGGCAGCACCCAGAGCAGGCCGGTGGCAAAGAAATACAGCAGATGAACGGTCCAGTGCGCCCGCCCGAGCGTGGCGGAGGCGACGACGGTGGCCAGAAGCGCGTAGACGAGCACCAGGATGATGATCATCACCGTGCCGATCAGTTTGCGGAGCTTGTCGGGCATAATGTCTCACTGCGTGCGTTTAGGCCTTGCCATGACGGGGTCGCTGTTGCAGAGCTTCGGCAAAAGGATGAGGRCCATGACCGACAGCGCAATAAACCTCGAACCCCGGCTTTTCAAGGAAATTGAACGGATCGATCGCAATCGGTTCGCCATCCGCATCTGGCTGGTCGCCGTGCTGCTGTCGGTCGCTGCTGCGGTCGTGGTCGGCGGCGCCACACGGCTCACCAATTCCGGCCTGTCGATCACCGAATGGAAGCCCATCCATGGCGTCATCCCACCGCTCAGCGCCGCCGACTGGGACGAAGAGTTCAAGCTCTATCAGAAGATCCCGCAATATGCCGAACTCAACAAGGGCATGAGGGTCGATCAGTTCAAGCACATCTTCTGGTGGGAATGGGCGCACCGGCTGCTCGCGCGCACGATTGTCGGCGTGGTCTACGCGGTGCCGTTCGCCTTTTTCTTGTTGACCGGTCGGTTGGAGCGCCGGCTGCGCTTGCCGCTGTTCGGCATTCTCTGTCTTGGCGGCCTGCAGGGCGTCATCGGCTGGCTGATGGTATCGTCCGGGCTCAGCACGCGCGTCGATGTCAGCCAGTACTGGCTCGCGGCCCATCTCGTCGTCGCCTGTTTGATCTTTGCTGCTACCGCCTGGGTCTGGCGGGCGTTGGCACCGCATACCGGCTGGCCGCTTCGGAGCCGTGCCGCCAATGTGCTTGCCGGTGTGATCGTGCTCTTCGTCTTCATCCAGATCTATCTCGGGGCGCTGGTGGCGGGCCTCGACGCGGCGCTCTCCTACAACACCTGGCCGATGATGGATGGTTCTTTCATCCCCTCGGGGCTCAACTGGCATGCACCCTTCGATGACGGCAAAACAGCGCAGTTCCTGCACCGCATGAATGCCTATGTGCTGCTGACGCTGGCGCTGATCCAATGGCTCTGGCTTGCGCTGCGCCACGGCGGCACAACGCATGCCAATCGCGGCATGGTCTTCTTCGCGCTCGTCTGCCTGCAGGCGGTGCTCGGCATCACGACGCTTATCCTCTCCGGCGTCACCACCGAGGCCGATCCAGTCGCCCATATCCCGATCGGCTGGGCGCTCGCCCATCAGGCCTGCGCGGTGCTGGTGCTGGGATTTRCCGTCGCGCATTGGCGCGGCCTGACCGGCGAATATCCCAAGCCGACTGGGCTCGCTATGGGACGCTGAGCTGTATCGCTCAGAGCTTCTTCATCGTGAAGATGTGGTTGTTGAGCCCGAAGAGCAGCGTGTTCGCATCGAGAAGATGCAGGCCGATTTCAGAGCAGCCCTGGTAAAGGGTCGGCACCGGCTCGGCAGCGAAGCCGAGCTGTTTGGCGAGTTTCTTCGCCTTGTCCTCGTCATAGGCCGCCGCCGCGTCTTTGGGATCCTGGGCGAGACCGCCTTCGAACAGATCGGCGAACGGCAGGGTCTCTACCGTTATCTCCGTCTTGCCGCAGCCAAGCAAGTCTGGGCCCTTGATCGAATCCTTGGTGATTGTCACCACCTTGCCGTCGTAACGCTGCTCGTCGTCGGTGACCATCGGATGCGCCGGATCTTCCCAGGGGGCAGAGGCGGCGCCTGTGATCTTCCATTTGCCGGCAAAGGGAAAATCGTCGGCATGGGCGAGGGCGGTCGAAGCGGCCAGCAGGACGAGGGCGGCGAGGGGGCGGATTGACATTCACTTCTCCGGATCGGGAACCCGGCTCTGGTTCGGGCATGATTATGACGGGCGAGAGGCCTGACTTAGAGGCTCCTGTGCCGAATTAATGTCGATATGGCTGTCCGGTCAAGGAAAAATGCCGACGCACCTGTCGGCTGCGCCGGTTGCGCACTGTCTGTCGAGTGTTGCCAGCAAAACATGCTTCCCCGAAAGCGGTGACCGGTTTCGAGGAAGCATGCGCTATAAAGCAAATGGCTAAAGCGATGGCAGCGAATCCCAGGGATCGCGCGCCTTAATTGGGTTTGCCGCCGGAGGTTTCCCGCATGGAGGCGAAATCCACCTCGGGCAGGAAGCCGGTCTGGCGGTTGGAATTGGCGGCAAGTCCGGGGACCCGCCACAAAAGCCCGCTGCCGACAACCGGGTTGACCAGTTCTTCATCGATCGCCAGCACGCTCGACCGGATGCCGAACATCTGGTGATGGCGCTCGAGCGCCGCCCGCGTCGCGCCGATATAGACCGGCACCACCGGCACGTCGTTGATCACCTGGGGTGTGTTGAGCGTTTCGACCTTGTAGCCGGTTTCCAGCATCCAGGTCACCAGCTTGGGATGGGTTTCGACGATCATGCCCTTGATGCCGGAGACCAGGCAGAATTCCAGCACGCCGGTGATCAGCACATGCGAGGCCTGGACGTCGCCGAATTTGGCGGCCCGGTCGTCGGAAATACAGCGTGTCCACTCGTAGATGTTGTCAGCTCTCGGCCAGTCGTTGCCTTCCATAATTTCCGGATACACGTCGGAGAGAAGGTGTGGACGCGAGGTGCGGAGCAGCCTTGTATAGCCGACAATGTCATCGCCACTTGTCACCGCAAGGTGAATGGCGTCGTCGGTGTCAAAGCGGTCCATTTCCCGGCCGTCGTCAGAACGAAGCTCTTTCCATCCGAGCCGTTCCACAAATTGCTTATGACGGAAACGCCAGACTTTTTCCATCAGTTCCGGGTAGTCATCGACATTTTGGGCAGTCAGAACATTCATCATGGCGCAAAACCCCCTAAAAAGGCAGGGGATTTCTTCCACGAAATAGAAAATCGATTCTATAGGTAATTTTGCCCTGTTGACAGTCTAGCGAATAAGGCCTGCGCGTATTGTCTCAGCAACGAGTTGGGTGCGGTTGGTTGTGTTCATCTTTCGTTGAGCATTTTCGAGAATGTGGGACACTGTCCGTTCCGAAATTCCGAGTATGGTGGATATTTCCCAGGCGGTTTTACCTTCTGAGCACCAGGATATACATTCTTTTTCACGCGGCGTGAGGTTAACACTTCGTTGCATCAGAGCGTTTTTTCCACCCGTTTTGATTTCTTTCAGCTTGTTATGCGCGTAGATAGATATCATATGCAGCGCGCCGCGGGCCTCTTTCGAGAGGTCGACGCGATCTGTGGCGTAAGTTACGATTGCACGAAAACCGCGAATGGAATGAATTGGCACACTGAATCCATCGACGAATCCGAAATCGATGGCTTCGCGCATGAACTCCATGCCTTTGCGGTCGACGTTAACTTTCCGTAACTCCTCTGACCATACAAACGCATTGTCCGACAAAAGGGTTCGCTGAATAACCGGATCGATGCGAACATAACTTTTTTCGAGATATCTATGCGACCATTCCTCCGGCCAGCCGTCCATCAGAATATAGGGGTCGATCTTCTCATGCGGTTCGGGAATGCCGGAGACAGCGAAGGAATTGAGGCCGAAAAAACTCGTTACCTTGCTGAGTTGGGCGAACGCTTCCTGTTCGGAAGCGATGCCTTCCAGCGTTTCGACAAAATCGAACATTAGATTGGCTATAGCAGAGCGCATGCTGTCCCGTCCCCGACTGACGATTGGCAATCGCGTTCGTTATACCACATCGATTGCCAGTTTAGAATACGACAGCCGGTTGAGCAAACAGCTCCGGCCGACATGGGAAACGTGTTGTTACCAACTTGCGCCGAAATGCACCGTCCTTCGGACAGGTATGACAGCCCGTTTCAACCGGTAGAATGTCTCAGGATCGCAATCGCGCGCGCTTCAAGCGCTGAGCATCAGGTCCATGTTCTGCACAGCGGCACCGGAGGCGCCCTTGCCGAGATTGTCGAGCAGCGCCACGAGATTGATATGCTCGCCGCCCGGCTGGCCGAAGACGTAGAGTTTCATCGTGTCCTGGCCAGCAAGCTCGACTGCGTTGACGCGCGGCAGCTTGGCCGAAACATCGAGACGGACGACTTCGACGATGTCCTGGCCGGCATAGTGGTCGGCAAGCGCGGCATGCACGCTCTCTAGCGCAGCACCAGCGGCAAGTGTGTCGACATGCAGCGGCACCTGCACGATCATGCCCTGGGCAAAGCGGCCGACCGACGGGGAGAAGACGGGGGAGTGCCTGAGCAGCCCATGCACCTTCATTTCCGGCACATGCTTGTGCTTGAGCGAGAGGCCATAGAGAAAATGCGGCGCATCGATGTGATCCGCATTGTTCTCGTCTTCCATCTGCGCGATCAGCTGCTTGCCGCCGCCGGTATAGCCGGAAACGGCATTGACGGTGACCGGATGGTCCTCGGTCAGGATACCCGCCATGCGCAGCGGCCGCACCAGACCGATGGCGCCCGTTGGATAGCAGCCGGGATTGGCGACATAGCGCGCCGAGGCGATCTTCCCGCCCTGCGCCGAGTCCATCTCGGCAAAGCCATAGGCCCAGTCGGGATGGATGCGAAACGCCGTCGATGTGTCGATGATCCGCACATTGTTGTTGGCGGCGGTCATCTCGACGGCCTGCTTCGATGCCTCGTCGGGCAGGCAGAGGATGGCGATGTCGGCGGTGTTGAGCAGATCTTCGCGCATCTGCGGATTGCGGCGTTCGGCCTCGGGGATGGACAGAAGCTCGACATCGGCGCGGTCGGCCATGCGGCTGCGGATCTGCAGCCCGGTCGTTCCATGTTCGCCATCGATGAAGATCTTCGGTTTCATATCCATCATCCCTCATAAGAGCTGGGTTGACGCCGCATATACTGTTGGCATGAACCTATTGCAACAAAGCCACTGAAATATCGCCTCAGAGGCCCTTGGCATGGCGCTCGGCGCGCAGGCCAAGCATATACATCGCCACACTGGCGCCGGCGATCGCAGTGATATTCGCATGGTCGTAAGGCGGCGAAACTTCCACCACATCGGCGCCCTTGATGTCGAGATGGCCGAGCCGCTGCAGCACGGAGAGTATTTTCGAGCTCGACGGCCCGCCCGCGACCGGCGTACCGGTGCCCGGCGCAAAAGCCGGATCGAGGCAATCGATATCGAAGGTGAGGTAACACGGCCGGTCGCCGACCCGCGCATCGATCGCCTCGACGATCTGGCGCGTGGTCATCTCCTCGACCTCGTGGCCGTAGACGATCTTGAGACCGCAATCATCAGGCGCGTGGGTGCGGATACCAATCTGAATCGAGTGCGCGGTGTCGATCACCCCGTCGCGCGCCGCGCGCCCGACAAACGAACCATGGTCGATGCGCCGTTCCTCGTCGAACCAGGTGTCCTGGTGCGCGTCGAACTGGATCATCGGCAGCGGCCCGTATTTCGCTGCGTGCGCCTTCAACAGCGGCCAGGTGATATAGTGGTCGCCACCCATGGTGAACAGGAAGGCGCCAGATTTGATGATCTTCGCTGCTTCCTTCTCGATCAATCCTGGCGTCTTGTGGTGGTTGCCATAATCGAGCAGGCAATCGCCATAGTCGATGACAGCCATATCGGCGAAGAGATCGCGGTCGAACGGATATTGCGGATCATTGTCGAAAATCGTCGATGCTTCGCGAATGGCGCGCGGCCCGAAGCGGGTGCCCGGCCGGTGCGAGACGGCGGCATCGAATGGTATGCCCCAGACCACGGCATCGACGCCGTTGAGGTTCTTGGTATATTTTCGCCGCATGAAGGAAAGCGCGCCCGCATAGGTCGGATCGGTCGCCGCACCCTTGATGGATTTTGCGGTAAAAGCATTGTCGATGGTCTTCTGCGGCATGATGATCTGATTTCCCCCGAGTCTTCTCAGCAGGGTGTAAGGGGTTTGGCCAGTTGCGTCAAAGGACAAGGGGATCTCGTTGTCRCAAGCCGATACCGCAACGAAATCGTAAAAGCAGCGTGCTGTCGGGGCGGAGTGAACTGTCGGGTCCAATCAGGGAGGACGAGATCGAATATTGCCAATCCCTCCAAAATCGTATAATCATATAACGATATCTTTATGTGATTGGGTGCTGCATGTCATCTCTCGACCATCTTTTCGATGCGATTGAAGCAAGACGTACCGACGCCCGGGCGGCCCTCATGGCTCTGACGCGCGAGCGCATCCTTGTACTTGACGGCGCAATGGGCACGCAGATTCAGGGACTGGGTTTTGATGAGGTGCGTTTCCGCGGCGAACGGTTCGGTGTCTGCGCCTGCCATCAGCAGGGCAATAACGACCTGCTCATTCTCACCCAGCCCGCAGCCATCGAGGAAATCCATTTCCAATATGCCATTGCCGGCGCCGATATCGTCGAGACCAATACCTTCTCGTCGACCTCGATTGCTCAGGCCGACTACGGCATGCAAGACATGGTCTATGAGCTCAACCGCGACGGCGCGCGGCTGGCGAGACGTGCAGTGCGCCGTGCGGAGGCAATTGACGGCAAGCCCCGTTTCGTCGCCGGCGCGCTCGGCCCGACCAACCGCACGGCGTCGATCTCGCCCGATGTCAACAATCCCGGCTATCGCGCGGTGACCTTCGACGATCTCCGGACCGCCTATGGCGAGCAGTTGCGTGGCCTGATCGACGGCGGCGCCGACCTGATCCTGATCGAGACGATTTTCGACACGCTGAACGCCAAGGCCGCGATCTTTGCCTGTTTCGAGATTTTCAAGGAGAAGGGCGTCGACCTGCCGGTGATGATCTCGGGCACCATCACCGATCTCTCCGGCCGCACGCTCTCCGGCCAGACACCGGCGGCCTTCTGGCACTCGGTGCGGCATGCGAAGCCCTTCACCATCGGCCTCAATTGCGCGCTTGGAGCCAGCGCAATGCGGCCGCATCTCGCCGAGCTTGCCGATGCCGCCGACACGCTGATCTGCGCCTATCCGAATGCCGGTCTGCCGAATGCTTTCGGCCAATATGACGAAAGCCCGGAATTCATGGCCGCACAACTGGAGGAATTCGCGMGCGATGGCCTCGTCAACATCGTCGGCGGCTGCTGCGGCTCGACGCCGGATCATATCCGCGCCATTACCTCGGCGGTGGCGAAATACCCACCACGGCCCATCCCCGAACAGCCGAAGCTGATGAAACTCTCCGGCCTGGAGCCGTTTACGCGGACCAGGGACATCCCGTTCGTCAACGTGGGCGAGCGGACCAACGTCACGGGGTCCGCCAAGTTCCGCAAGCTGATCACATCGGGCGATTATGCGGCGGCGCTCGACATCGCCCGCGATCAGGTCGCCAACGGCGCGCAGGTGATCGACGTCAATATGGACGAGGGCCTGATCGATTCGAAACAGGCGATGGTCGAATACCTCAACCTCATCGCCGCAGAGCCGGACATTGCCCGTGTGCCCGTGATGATCGACAGTTCCAAATGGGAGGTGATCGAGGCAGGCCTCAAATGCGTGCAGGGCAAGCCGCTGGTCAATTCGATTTCGATGAAGGAGGGCGAGGAAGCCTTCCTGGATCACGCCAAGCTCGTTCGTGCTTATGGCGCCGCGGTCGTCGTCATGGCCTTCGACGAGGTCGGGCAGGCCGACACACATGCCCGCAAGGTGGACATCTGTACCCGCGCTTACAAACTGCTGACTGAACAGGCCGGTTTCCCGCCGGAGGACATCATCTTCGATCCGAACATCTTCGCGGTCGCCACGGGCATCGAAGAACACAACAACTACGGTGTCGATTTCATCAACGCGACACGGGACATCACCGCGACATTGCCGCATGTGCACATCTCGGGCGGCGTCTCCAACCTGTCGTTCTCCTTCCGCGGCAACGAGCCGGTGCGCGAGGCGATGCACGCGGTGTTTCTCTATCACGCCATCCAGGCCGGCATGGACATGGGCATCGTCAATGCGGGCCAGCTTGCCCTCTATGACCAGATCGATGCCGAATTGCGCGATGCCTGCGAAGATGTCGTCCTCAATCGCCGCGCCGACGCCACCGAGCGCATGCTGGAGATGGCAGAGCGTTTCAAAGGCGCGGGCGCCAAGGAGGCCAGGGAAAAGGATCTCAAATGGCGTGACTGGCCGGTTGAGAAGCGACTGGAACATGCCTTGGTCAACGGCATCAACGAATTCATTGAAGCGGACACCGAGGAGGCACGGCAGAGGGCGGAACGCCCGCTGCATGTCATCGAGGGGCCGCTGATGGCCGGCATGAACGTCGTCGGCGACCTGTTCGGCGCAGGAAAAATGTTCCTGCCGCAGGTCGTGAAGTCGGCGCGCGTGATGAAGCAGGCGGTTGCGGTACTCTTGCCCTACATGGAAGCCGAGAAGGCCGCCAATGGCGGCGGGGAACGCCGCGCGGCCGGCAAGATCCTGATGGCCACGGTGAAGGGCGATGTCCATGATATCGGCAAGAACATTGTCGGCGTCGTGCTCGCCTGCAACAATTACGAGATCATCGATCTCGGCGTCATGGTGCCAGCGACGAAAATCCTCGAAACGGCAAAGGCGGAGGATGTCGATATCATCGGCTTATCCGGCCTGATCACGCCATCGCTCGATGAGATGGTGCATGTCGCCTCGGAAATGGAGCGGCAGGGTTTTGACATTCCGCTGCTGATCGGCGGCGCGACGACGAGCCGCGTCCACACGGCGGTGAAAATCCATCCGCGCTACGAGGCGGGCCAGGCGGTCTATGTCACCGATGCCTCGCGCGCGGTCGGCGTTGTCGGCAGCCTGCTGAGCGCCGATATGAAGCAGGGCTATGTTGACGCCATCCGCGCCGAATACCGCAAAGTGGCGGACCAGCACGCCAGGGCGGAGGCTGCCAAGCAACGTGTCAGCCTGGCCGCTGCCCGCGCCAACGCCCACAAGATCGACTGGGCGAACGACCAGCCGCCAATGCCCACATTTCTCGGCCGACGCGTGTTCGACACCTGGGACCTCGCCGAACTCGCCCGCTATATCGACTGGACACCGTTCTTCCAGACCTGGGAGTTGAAAGGCCGCTATCCGCAAATCCTCGAGGACGAGAAGCAGGGTGCGTCGGCGCGGCAATTGTTCGACGATGCGCAGGCGATGCTGCAGAAGATCATCGAGGAGAAGTGGTTCGCACCCAAAGCAGTGATCGGCTTCTGGCCCGCCAACGCGGTCGGTGATGACATTCGCCTGTTCACCGATGAAAGTCGCAGTCAGGAACTCGACATCTTCTTCACGCTGCGCCAGCAGCTGACCAAACGTGACGGCAAGGCCAATGTGGCGCTCTCGGATTTCGTTGCCCCGCTCTCGTCCGGCAAGCCGGACTATGTCGGCGGCTTCGTCGTCACCGCCGGTATTGAGGAAGTGGCGATCGCTGAACGATTCGAGCGGGCCAATGACGATTATTCTTCGATTCTCGTCAAGGCTCTGGCAGATCGTTTCGCCGAGGCCTTCGCCGAGCGCATGCACGAAGTCGTGCGTAAGGAATTCTGGGCCTATGCGATGGATGAAGAGTTCGCGCCGGATGAATTGATCGGTGAACCCTACCAGGGCATTCGCCCCGCGCCGGGTTACCCGGCGCAGCCCGACCATACGGAAAAGGCGACGCTTTTCCGCTTGTTGGATGCAGAAAACACGGCTGGGGTGAGCCTCACGGAAAGCTATGCGATGTGGCCGGGATCATCGGTCTCCGGCATCTATCTCAGCCATCCGGAAAGCTATTATTTTGGTGTCGCCAAGGTGGAGCGCGACCAGGTCGAAGACTATGCGGCGCGCAAGGGCATGGCTGTCGCAGAGGTCGAGCGCTGGCTCGGGCCGGTGCTGAATTACATTCCGGAACCGACGGCAGAAGCAGCGGAATAAAGCCTCCAGATTGTTGTGGCTACGCCATCGCGCTGTCGCAAATGACGTTGCGATGCCGCATCATCTGTGGTCTCATGAGGATGCTTGAGGTGCCGGACGGTTCTTGGAATCGTCCGGAGAATTGGGAAGCCGGTTAAAATCCGGCGCTGCCCCCGCAACGGTAGCAGAACGTAATTGCGACGGGAGTCCACTGGGCCAACAGCCTGGGAAGGAGTCGCAAGGTCCGAAAGGACGGTTCTGGAGCCCGGAAACCAGCCTCGGGATTTTAACTCGACTGATCGCGGTGGGCGGTCAAGAGGCGGATGGCTCGTGGCGTCGGAAACCCTAATCCGAAGAACGCGACGGCTGCACGTTTCCCTATGTCCACCATGCCCAGTCCTTGAACCCGACGAGGACCGACCATGGATATCCGTTCCGAAATGCTTTCCCGGCTGAAGACCCGCAAACCCGGCTTCAGCCTCGCTCAGCCATTCTACATCGACCCAGACTATTACCAGCAGGACCTGGAGCATATCTGGTACAAGGATTGGCTCTTCATTGGTCACGATTGCGAAATCCCCGCTGCGGGCAATTATTTCACCGTCCAGGTCGGTGCCTATCCTGTCGTCATCCTTCGAGACAACGACGGAAACATCAAGGCTTTCCACAATTCCTGCCGCCACCGCGGTTCGCGTGTCTGCCAGGATCACAAGGGTTCGGCGGCGAAGCTTGTCTGTCCCTATCATCAATGGACCTACGATCTCGACGGATCGCTGCTCTTCGCCCGGCAGATGGGCGAGAATTTCGACAAGACCGGTTTCGGCCTCAAGTCGGTCGCCTGTGAACTGGCCGGTGGCTATCTCTTCATCTCGCTCGCCGACCAGCCGATGGATTTCGCACCGTTCCGGGCGATGATGGAGCCCTATTTCCTGCCGCATCGGCTGCGCGACGCCAAGGTCGCCTACGAGAGCACGATCATCGAGAAAGGCAACTGGAAGCTCGTCTGGGAGAACAACAGGGAGTGCTACCATTGCGCCGGCAATCACCCGGAGCTCTGCAAGACCTTCCCGGAAGCGCCGACTGTCAGCGGCGTCAACGGCGCCAAGGACGATCCGGAAATCGCCGCACACTGGGAGAAATGCGAAGCCGCCGGCCTGCCGAGCGCCTTCGTCATCGATGAGCAAGGCCAGTATCGCACCACCCGCATGCCGCTACTGCGCGAGGCGATCAGCTACACGATCTCTGGCCGCAAAGCCGTGCAGATGCGGCTTTCGGACAATGTCAACATGGATCGGATCGGTACCTTGCTGCTCTACCACTATCCGACCACCTGGAACCACATCCTCAGCGACCATGCCATCACCTTCCGTGTCCTGCCGATCAGCGCCACGGAAACCGCGGTCACCACCAAGTGGCTCGTGCATAAGGATGCCGTCGAGGGCATCGACTATCGCCTCGATGAACTCATTCATGTCTGGACCGAGACCAACGACCAGGATCGGCAGATCGTCGAGGAGAATGCGCGCGGCATCCATTCGCCGGCTTACGAGCCCGGCCCTTATTCGGAAATGCATGAAGGCGGCGTGATCCAGTTCGTCGACTGGTATGCGAGCTTCATGCAAGAGCGGCTGGCCGGCAAGGATAAGCCCGCACTCCGCTCCGTCGCCTGACCGGGAGGGCACCATGAACATGATGGTGACCGGCGTCACGCCAGCGGCTTTGCCGCTCGATCAATCGAAACCATGGAATTCCGCCCGCCAAATGCTGGTCTGCACCAGCGTCGTCGACGAAGCGCCGGATGTGAAGACCTTTACCTTCGCCGTCGAGGGCGGAGGCTGGTTCAGCTATATGTCGGGCCAGTTCATCACCGTCGAACTACGTGCCAAGGGCGGCGACCTGCATCGCACCTATACGATCTCGTCCTCGCCGTCACGGCCTTATGCCATCGCCATTACCATCAAGGCGCAGCCGAACAGCGTCGGCACGCGATGGATGTTCGACAACGTCAAGCCGGGCAGCCGCATCCGCGCCTATGGGCCTAGTGGCCACTTCACGCTGGCGCGCCACCAGGCGAAGAAATACCTATTCATCTCAGCCGGCTCCGGCATCACACCCATGATGTCGATGCTGCGCTGGCTGTCGGATTGCGCGCCAGGCGCGGATGTCGTCTTTCTCAACTCGGCGCGGCGGCCGGAGGAGATCATTTTTCGCGAGGAGCTCGAATTACTGGCTAAGCGGATGGCGAACCTGTCGCTCGGCTTCCTGCCCGAAGGGCGATCCGTCGCCTCGCCATGGGCAGGCCTGATGGGCCGCCTCGATCGCCACAAACTGTCGATGCTGGTACCGGATTTCATGGGCCGCGAGGTCTTCTGCTGCGGGCCGGAGCCGTTCATGAACGCTGTGAGCGGGATCATCCGCGCCGAAGGCTTCGACATGGGGCACTATCATCAGGAAAGCTTTGGCGCGACGTCGATTGCCGAGAGCGTCCACAAGCAGGCTGAGGATGTAACAATCGAGGGCAGGGCCGCCGGAATGACCGTCAGCTTCCTCGGCTCGAACGAGGAGGTGGTTTGCGAACCGGGCAAGACTATTCTTGAGGCGGCACGCCTGGCAGGCGTTCGTATTCCTGCTGCATGCGAATCCGGCATCTGCGGCACCTGCAAAGTGCTGAAGCGCTCCGGCGAGGTCGACATGCGCCACAATGGCGGCATCAGCGACCAGGAGGTCGCGGGCGGATTCGTCCTTGCCTGCTGCTCCAGGCCGCTCACCTCCATCGACATCGAGGCGTGAGCATGGGGGAGATCTTCAATAGAAGAGACACGTCCGAGGATATGTTCCTCGCCTGGTTCTTAAAGCTGCCTGACAGCGCCAATGTCGCCGATGCGGCGCGTATCGAGATCGCCCGCATCGACAGAGCCGCATCACCGTCGGATGAGGTCGCGCGCCTTCGATCGCTGCTGTATCAAGCCACCCTCAACCAACCTGTCGCCTCACGTCAGCGCCGGCGGCAGCGCCACTGATATGCATCGAGGAGAAAACCGTGAAAGGCTGCAGCCCCTAGCAAGACCTCTGAGCACGCCAACGATAGTGATCGGCGATCAGAGAAAACTCCAGGCGGATGTCCCCTTCAAACTTGGATCCCGTCTTTCCGTCTGTTTGCTGACCTGGGCCTGGCGCATGGAATAGCCGTATTCGACCACTTTGACGCCATCGACGACGAACAGCTGCGATTCGTCGAGACCAGGCTGCAGCGCGCCGGTAATCGAGACGAATTCGTAGGATTTCGTGATGCGCAACGGCGTCTTCGGGAAAACATGGATGATCTGGTTCGCCGGTGGCGCGGGCATGTGGCTGCAGGCTCCCGCGACCGGCACCAGCAGGAACTCGTAGACCAGATCCCCTTCGCTATCGACCGGCAGGACAAAGCCGCTCAGCTCGACGACCGTGTCGTCGTGGTCCCAAGGCAGCGTTTCGCCACCCGGCCCAGGCTTGGCCACGCCGGAGAAAGGATCGCTCGGTCCCTGATTGGCAGGGCGCAATTCGCTCCAGAGGATTTCCTGCGTTTGCGCACAGACACCGGATGTCGCGTAGACCAGGCCAAAAGTGACGATTGCACACTTCAGAGAGGTGAGGTGGAGTCGCATATCTGCATTCCAATAAGCTGATCTAGCCACAAGGCACGCTGTTCCTTCGAGGCTTCGCGGGGAACTATAGAGCCCATCCAGCCAATGACAATCGGGTATTTTTGATCGGGCTCCGTCCTCACGCAGGCGATCTCCGGTCTTGTCGCCGTCAGCTTTCTCCACTGACCGATATTTCAGCCGGGTCAAATCTCAGTGCGCTGCCTCATGTCCTCCGCTGGCCGGTTTTTTGATGAAAAACGCGGTGATCACCGCCGCGATCGAGATGATCGCGCCGCAGAGGAATGCCCCTCGTATTCCGGCGGTGGTCGCGGCCGCCGCCGTGACACCGTCGCCATGGCCAACACTCGAAGCGGTCATCGTCATGATGGCGACGAAGAGTGCTGTGCCGGCGGCGCCGGCGACCTGCTGGGTAGTGCCGATCATCGCACTGCCATGCGAATAGAGGTGGGGCGGCAGTGCGCCCAGGCTGGCCGTGAACAGCGGCGTGAACATCAGCGCCAGGCCGATGCTGAGCACGATATGGGCTGCCAGCAGCAGCCAGAATGGCGTGTTCGGCTGGATGAATGTCAGGCTCCACATCAACAGGCTGAACAGGATGGCGCCCGGCACCACCAGCGGCATCGGGCCATGCTTGTCGAACAGGCTGCCGACCGTCGGCGCGCAAAGACCCATGATCAGGCCGCCCGGCAGCAGCAGCAGGCCGGTCTGCAGCGTCGTCAGGCCGAGCACATTCTGCAGATAGATCGGCAATAGGATGAAGACGCCGAACATCGACATCATCAGGATGACCATCATGATCGCCGGGATGGTGAAGGCCTTGATCGTCAGGGTGCGCATATCAAGCAGGGCCCGATCCTGCCTCTGAAGCTGCATCTGCCGCAGGATGAAGAGCGCGATGACGAACGCACCCACGATGAGCGGGATCCAGGGCGAGATGATCGGCGGATGGATCGCCGCCTCGCCGAGGCCGCTCAGGCCGTAGACGAAGCTGCCGAAGCCGATGGCCGAAAGCGGAATGGAAACGAGATCGATCGGCGCCGTCTTCGGCTCCGTGACATTGCGCATCTTCCAAGCGCCGAGCGCCAGCGCTGCCAGCGCGATCGGCAGGACCAGCAGGAAGAGCCAGCGCCAAGGGAGTGTGCTAAGGATCAGGCCCGAAATCGTCGGCCCGATCGCGGGCGCCACGGAGATGACGATCGAGATATTGCCCATCGTCTTGCCGCGCGATTCCGGCGGCACCAGGTGCATGACCGTGCTCATCAGGAGCGGCATCATGATTGCCGTGCCCGATGCCTGCACGATCCGCCCGATCACCAGCATGGGAAAGCCCGGCGACAGCGCCGACACCAGCGTGCCGGCACTGAACAGCGCCATGGCCAGCATGAACACGGGCCGCGTATTGAGCCGTTGCAGCAGATAGCCGGTCACCGGGATGACGACGGCCATGGTCAGCATGAAGGCCGTGGTCAGCCACTGCGCCAGGCTGGCGGAAATCTTGAGATCGGTCATCAGGTGCGGCAGCGCCACGCCCATGATGGTTTCATTGAGAATGACCACGAAGGCGGACACCAGCAGCAGGCCGATCACCAGCTTGTTGCGGGCGCTCTGGTCCTCTGTTTCGGGTATATCTTCGGCATTGGAAACGGCTTGGGAATCGAGGGTCATCGCGGTGCCTTCAACGGGTGCTGGAAAGATCGGCGCTCAAAATCTGCGAGCATCACCATGACGCTGCGGTGAGAGACGATCCGACAATCTTGCCAATATTTTTTCGCTCGGGCCGTTTTCAAGCCGAGTTATGCAGGTGATGATCCCGCTCCGGGGACATCGAGTGCCTGCCCCTCAAGGCAGCCGGTGTATAACTACACCAGGAACGACACGCTCGGCAATCTCACAAAGATGCCAATGATGCGTCAGGTAGATCACCTGTCCCACCTTGGCCATTTCGCCGAGCAGGCGGAACACCTCTTCGGAGCGGGGATTGTCGAAACTCTCCATGATGTCGTCGGCGACAAATGGGACCGGCGGACGGAGTGCGGCGAACTCCTCATAACCGGCAAGCCTGAGCGCCAGATAGAGCTGGAACTGGGTGCCGGTCGACATGGCATCGGCAAGCTTCGAACTGCCGTCACCCGACACGCCGATCAGGATTTCCTTGTCCTTGTCGGGTTGCGAGGTAAGGCCTGAATAGCTGCCGCCGGTGATCAGGCGAAAAGCCTCCGAAGCGCGGTTCATCATCGAGCTGCGATGTTTTTCGCGGTAGATATGCAGCGCCTGTTCGGCGGCGAGCGTGCCGGTCCTGAGTGTGAGATAACGTCGCGCCAGATCCTCGATTTCGAGGAAGATGGTGCGACGTCTGGCTTCGATCCGGGCGACCGCGTCGTCGCCGCCGACGGCCTCCAGCTTTTGCCATGCCAGCGACATGTCGGAATAAAGCAGCTTTGCCTGCTCGGTCAGGTCCTCGATGCGCCTGTCCAGTTCCAGTGCATCGCGTTCGGTGGCATTGGCATCGATACCGGCAAGCGTTTGCTCGGCCTCCTCGAAGCTCGCCGCCCGCAACAGCTCGGTGATCTGGTGGCCGAGCGCAACAATCCGCTCTTCCAGCCTCTCCCGGTCCTTCGCCAGGTTCAGGAATGTCTCGACCGTCGCCAAGGAATCCGCATCAAAATAGGCGGTCAATTCGTTCTTTCGCGCGGTGTGGACGGCAAGTTCCTCCTCCAGCCCGCGGCGCCTGGTCTGCTGTTTTTCCAGCTCCGCTTGTTTGTCGGCCCGTAGCTGCGCGGCACGCTTTGCGGTCGCGTGGCGCTCGACCAGCGCATTGGCGGCGGCGAGAGGATCTCCTGATGGTTGGCTCTGGCCGCTTTCGGCAAGCAGGGCAGCGATCTCGCCACTGAACTGCTCCTGGTCACGCTCCATCGCGGCGATGCGCTGCGAGAGATCATCACGCTCCCTTAGCACGGCAGGTAGCGTGACAAGAACGTCGAGCATGGCGCGTACCGCAGCGATCGACCCGGCTTTGTCGGCAAACCACGTGCGTGACAACGCCGCGCCCCAGTCGCGGTCCCAAGTTGAAATGCCGGCATCCGCCTCGCGCAAAACTCTTTCGCGCTCCGCCAGATCACGCGCGAGATCGGCAAGCGCTTTTTTATGCGCCAGTCGGGCCTCTTCTGCAGCCTTGCTCGCGGCAAGCACATCGCTTGCGGCCCGTGCAAGGTCTGGCAAAGGCAATTCATCAGCGTCGATCCCGGCGCCGGCAAGCGCAGTCACCAGCGCGGCACCGTGTTTTGCCAATTCGGCGCGGAGAGCTTCCACCATATCGTCTGCCTGCCGGACATCATCCGAGGCCGCAAGCGCCGTAGCGCGTCTGGTGCTCCACGCCTCCAGCAGGGCAACGCGGTCCACCGCACCGCCATCCTGCATCAACGGCTCGGGCAAGAGCCCGCCGACCCGTTCGGCAAGCGCGTCGTGTTCCGTCCGCGCCTGCACCAGAAACTCCTGTTGCCGCCCGATGGCCGCCGCGGTCTCCGCTTCCGTCTGCCTGAGCTGGCGCAGTTCGGCCAGGTCCTGCGCCCGCGACAGCCGGCCGGCCGATAGCGCGTCGTCCTGCCACATCCGCTCTTCGAATGTCCTGGCGGTGTTGCCATCCAGCGTCACGAGATGCGCTTGCCACGCCGCATTGCGCTCGGCGCGAAGCTTTAGCGCCTCGGCATCGTCTATGGGACCGCCGGCGGTAAAGGCTGCGATACGGGCCTTGGCCAATGCCTGTTCCGTGCTCAGGTCGCGCAGCCTCGCTTCATGTTCGGAAATGCGCCTGTYGATCGCGGTTGCCTGGTTGCGCCAGGCCTCGATCTGTCGCGGTTCTGCAGAGGCCATTTCCCGCAGGGCGTCGGCGTCGCCTGCCCAGGGGGTGAGGTGCGCGAACTGGTTCTCCTGCTTGCGCTTTGCCTGCGCAAATGCGCGCTCTTCAACAGCCAGCCGCGCCCCGAGATCCGTTCCGGTCAGGCGGTTCAGCGCCACGTCGACGCGGCCGAGAAGAGCTGGATCGGCGGCAGAAGCGCCATCCCAGGCTTTACCCTCTTCGCGCAGTCGCTCCAGATTCTCATGGGTTCGGGCGAGTTCACGTTTCGCTGAGGTCAGCTCCGCCTCGACGCCCGAGCGTTTTTCGATCAGGTCGCGGATAATGCCGACCAGCGATGCCGGCAGCAGCAGCGATTCCGGCGCGGTGTGGCCGGTTTGCTCCAGCTCGGCGAGCAGACGGGTGAGCGTGCCGTCCTGTTCGGCGAGCACCAGCCGGCGTTTTGGCAGGTCGCCCTCGGCCGCCAGATAGCGCACGCGTGCCTGATCAATCATGTCCATATGGGCGGCGATCGACAGCGCCTTGTCATCGATCACGATCGCCTCGATCTCATCGGCAAGCTGCCGTGTCGAAAGGTCAATCGTTTCGACAAGCGCCTGCAGGCGCGTCTCGTCCCGCAGGAGCACCGGCAGCAGCGCAAACCATTCTGCYGGCGGCCGTGGCAGGTCGCCCAATTCGGCCGCCTCGGTTCTGAGCCGTGCGAGCTCCAATGTAGCGGGCAGCGCGCTGAGCAGCCGGGACAGTTGCTGATGGCGGGTTTTAGCATCGGCCAGCTCGCGCGTGGTGGCGCCATAGGCGGCGTCGGCTTGTTCATGCGTGTTCTTCAGCGCCTGATAGGCGGAGGCCAGGGTGTCGATGGCGTTGCGGTCGTTCTTCAGACCCTCCAGCGCGCGCTTGAGTTCGGCGAGCTTTGTGCTGGAAGAACGCTTCCTGTAGATCGTGCCGGCCTCGTCGGCGGCTGTGACCAGCGACCGGCTCAATCCAGCGAGGCCCGAACTGGCCGAGAACAACAACTCGCCAAGTTCGCCCCGGCTCTGGATAATGGCATTGCCGCCATCCTTGAGCGACTGGTCGTCCAGTGAAAACATGGTGCGATAGGCCTCGCGGCCGATGCCGCTGAGGGCGCCGGCCAGCAGTGCCTCGTTGATGGGCTGGCCGCGCTCATCGACGAGACTGCCGGTCCTGAGTTTGAGGCGCGCCAGTTCATGCACGTGGCCGTCGAATTCGAGCCGTGCGCCGACTTTCATCGTGTTGTATGGATGCAGGAAATTATAGCCGCTACGCTCGGCGATGCCGTAAAGCAGATCGAGATAGGCGGCGAAGGTCGTGGACTTGCCGGCCTCATTCAGGCCGTAGACGATGTGCAGGTCCGGCTTGTCCGGCCTGGCTGCGCCGAAATCGATCGAGTGATCGGTGAACTTGCCGTAGCGGGTGAGATCGAGCCGGTTGAGGCGCATCAGCTCTCCCCTCGATCGACAGCCTTCATGCGCGCGGCGATGTCCTCGGCGCCATCGGCGAGCAATGTGTCGACGAAGCCTTCGAAACTCGCTGCGTCCCGACCGGCGAAGTCGCGGCTTTCCGGCGGTAGATCGGCCAGCAACTCGCGCACCATTTCCCTGACCTCTTCGCGAAAGCCGGTGCGGGCCATGACCTCGTCACGCATCAGTGCGCCGAGTTCGATGATCGGATCGGCAGCCGATGTCTCGGCGCTGGCCATAGACGTCTCGACGGCAAGCTCCAGCTTTTCGATCCAGGTCCGGCCGATCCGGTCGCCGCGCTGCTCTGCCTCGGCCAGCATCACGTCGATGTCGCGCCGCAATTGCCAGGAAAGCGGGGTCCGGCCGTATAGCCTGAGGCGGGCGACCAAATGCGGCGAGGCGACCCTCGCACGCTCAGCCCCGAGCGCCGCTTCGATCGCCGCGACCGCATCGCGCCATTCGCCAATCCCGGTGAGGTCGACATCGACCCGCTCGAACTGCGCCACGCTGGTCAGGCGTTCTTCGACATGGACCGAATGGTCGTCGCCAATGGTGACCAACGACACGGTCTTGGCTCCGGCTTCATTAATGTCGCGACCCTGCGGCATGCCCGGCATGATCACCGTGGCGGCGCCGGGATGCTGGTTGCGCTGGTGGATATGGCCGAGTGCCCAATAGTCGAAGCCCGACGCATGTAGGTCGAGCACGTTGCAGGGCGCATAGACGTCATGGGCGGCAGAACCGGCCAGGCTGGTATGCATGACGCCGATATTGGCGGCGCCCTGCACCGGCGCCTTGAATTTCGGCAGCAGCGGCTCCGGCGCATGCGGCTTGGCAAAACTCAGCCCGTGAATCGCAACGGATAGGTTGCCGCTGGTGATTTCCACCGCTTCGGCATGGCCGGCGAAGATCTTGACCGTCGGCGGCAGCACCAATTCTTTGGCGATCCTCGACATTGCGTCGTGATTGCCGCGGATCTTGTAGACACGGATGCCGGCCTGGTGCAGCCGCTCCATCTGGCTTGCCAGAAAACGCGCCGTTTTCATCGATGTCTGCTCGCCATCGTATAGGTCGCCGGCGATGATCAGCGCGTCGACCTGTTCATCGAGGCAGAGATCGACGATCGCAATCAGCGCCTGCCGGCTGGCATCGCCAACCATGTCGGCAAGTTCGGCATTTCGAAGAGCCAGGGAGCGCAGCGGGGAATCGAGATGCAGGTCGGCAGTGTGGACAAAACGAAACGGCATTGAGTCTGCTTCATACGGCGGTGACGCCCGGCATGCCGCCGGGCAGGTCGTTCCTGCCGATCATAGTGAAGGTGTCGAGGGTATGGCTAGTCTTTTCGCCATAGGCATGCGCCAATTCGGCGTCCAGGGGATTTCACCGATGCATCAGCGGACGTCGGTGATTGCAGCCAGCCGAGCCTTTCCGAGGCAATCCGCAAACTCGAAGATGATCTCAGTTCGATACCGATCTTCAGGGGTCATCGCAGCGATGCCAATCGATCAGCCGGAGACGAGGTCTGTTTCCATCCGGCCCGAAGACGCGGCCTCAGGCAGACCGGCCGAGGCCAGGCGCTTCAGCGCTTCTGCAACGCTTACCCGGCGGTAGGTCTCTGTTGCCAGGCCATCCATCTTCAGCGCCTGTCGGCGCGCTGCGGCGCGGGCGCGGTCCTCGTCAGTCACGTCGGCATCGCGCTCGATCAGCCATTTCAGATAAGTGTCCTCGGTTTCCTTCACCGGGCGGCCGGTGACCGGGGCTACGCGTTGCATGCGCGTCTGGTCGACCGGTCTCAGCACCTGGTTGGGGTTGTATTCGGTGCGCTTGTCGGTGCCCGAGATCGTCACGTCGCCATCCGCAATCCGGCCCGCGGCGCTGTAGACGAAAGCCGATGCGATGCGGTCGAAGGCGGCGTCCTCTTCCTTCGGCCGATGGACGACGTCGCGCATTGGCCGGTCGGGAACAGCAAGCCGGGTGATGCCGCGATCGTTGATGGCATCGAGCACTTCGCGATGGTCCGTGGTCCGGAGGATGATCTCGCGCCGGGCCGGCCAGAAATCGTAGGGCGCGTGCGCCCCATGGCCTTTGCCGACATGGAAGGCATAGATTTCCGGATAGACGGCAAGCGTCGTCCGGCGCGACGGCTTGATGTCGTAATAAGCCATCATCGCCGACTGCAGGAGATGCGTCGCGCCGATGCCGCCGAAGGCTTCGTCGATGACCAGGCCGAAGCGGTCATGCGGATGCCAGTCGGGAAACAGTGCGGCGATCGATGCGGGGCGGCCATCGATGGCAATATCGAACATTTCCGTCTTCAACAGCGACACGACATGCATTTCGATCCGTCCTTCCTGTTGGCAATGCTTCCGGACAATGGCCGAGCGCGCCGGGACTGTCCAGATGCAAGGAGGTCCGGGCTATCCCACCCGTTTACGGTATTCCGGGAGGATGTGATCCGCTGTCAGCGGCGCGAGGTGACGGACATCCGGCGCGAAGGGAGACACCCATCGAACCTCTTCGATCTCCGCCGCAGGACGAATGTCGCTCCGCTCCGTTCTGATGACAAAGACGTCAGCGAGAACCATATGCTCCGGTTCATTGGCCGCCTGCGCTTCGAACTGACCGAGCGCGGTGAGGGCATGGGCGTCAACGTGGAGTTCGAGCTCTTCGCGCAATTCCCTCACAAGGCAATCTGCGGGCGTTTCCCCCGCATCGATTTTCCCACCCGGCTGCATGAAGGCGTCGGTTCCACGCTTGCGCACCAGCAGGGTCTGTCCATCAGGCCTGACAAGCAGAGCCGCTGCAATTCGTATGGTTTTCATCATCTCATCCCATCCCGTCGCGTTTCATGGCTCTGTGAGCGTGCGACGCCATTCACTCAATGCGGATAGCGCTTATCATGCAGTCTGTCGCGGTCAAAAGCTGGCGATGAGTCTCGCGGTCGCGCCATTGGATCAGGACATGTCATCCGCCTGCCGCAGGCCGATCGCAATGCCTGGAAAACAGGCATCCGGTTGCTCGAAGCCGAGCAAATGCGCAGACAATGAACAATTGTAAGCTGCTGATAAAATTCATGAAATTTCTTCGCTCCCGCTTGGAACCAAATGCCGTCGAGATGGTTTTGAAGGGGCTGAAGGAGTGCAACATGAAAACCATCGATATTCCCTGGCATCAACCGATTGTCGTCAAATTGCAGAGCGGCGCCGAGCGTCGTTTCGCTGGCGCCTACGATGCGCTCGATTTCCTGGAAAACGAATGGCCGCTCCGCCATGGACGCCACTATGACAGCGCCAAAAGCCTTTGCCGCGCCGCGCTTAACCGCACGATTTCGTCGGAAGTTGCGCGCGAGGCCTTCATCGCCTCGTGCCTGGAGGCGGGGCTGGATTGCATGTCCCGGCTAGACATTCCGTCACGCGCCGTGACCGGTCGCCGCTTCGGCGCCGCGGCATAGCAGATAAGAAATCGCATAAGAAAAGGCCGGGCGAAAACCCGGCCTTTTGAATGTCCGAAATTCGAAAGCAGCTTAGCGCTTCGAGAACTGGAACGAACGACGGGCCTTGGCGCGGCCGTACTTCTTGCGTTCGACGACGCGGCTGTCGCGGGTCAGGAAGCCGCCCTTCTTCAGGGCTCCACGCAGGCCCGGTTCGAAATAGGTCATGGCCTTGGAGAGACCGTGACGCACAGCACCGGCCTGGCCGGACAGACCGCCGCCGGCGACGGTGGCGATGATGTCGAACTGGCCATCACGTGCCGCCGCCACGATCGGCTGGCGCAGGATCATCTGCAGCACCGGGCGAGCGAAATACGCGGTGTAGTCCTTGCCGTTGACGGTGATCTTGCCGGAGCCGGCCTTGACCCAGACGCGGGCGACCGCATCCTTGCGCTTGCCGGTGGCATAGGAACGGCCGAGGGAGTCGACCTTGCGGACATGCACCGGAGCCGAAGCTTCAGTCGTGGTGGCGATATCCTTGAGGGCAGAAAGGTCAGCCATGCTCAGCCTCTTTTCGTGTTCTTGGGGCTCAGAGCGGCGACGTCGAGCGTGACCGGCTGCTGGGCTTCATGGGGATGGGTGGCGCTGGCATAGACGCGCAGGTTCTTCATCTGGCGACGGCCGAGGGGACCACGCGGAACCATGCGTTCAACGGCCTTCTCGAGCACGCGCTCGGGGAAGCGGCCTTCGAGCGTCTGGCGCATGGTGCGCTCCTTGATGCCGCCCGGATAGCCGGTATGCCAGTAGAACTTCTTGTCGGTGTATTTCTTGCCGGTGAAGACGACCTTGTCGGCATTGATGACGATGACGTTGTCGCCATCATCGACATGCGGGGTGAAGGTCGGCTTGTGCTTGCCGCGCAGATGGTTGGCGATAATGGTCGCGAGACGGCCGACGATGAGCCCTTCGGCGTCGATCAGCACCCACTTCTTCTCGACCTCTGCCGGCTTCTGAACGAAGGTGGACATTTGTCTTATCTTTCGTGTTCGATCCCCGATGCCGGAGGCAAGGGGCGTTTCTTGTTGCTTGCTTTGCAGCCGTTTGAGGATGCAAAAAAGAAGCTGCCCGGATGGGGCAGCGTCTGGCGCGGCTTATACGGGAAGCGAAAAACACCGTCAAGATGATGTTTTCGCCAAGCTATAAAAATAGATTATATAAATCAATGGCATAGATATGTGGTATTATATAACCACAAAAATCTGACTAACCGAGTTTCATCGTCAGTGCCCCGGCAGCGATCAACGCGCCTGCAACATAGCGCCAGGGGCTGGCTTTCTCCTTGAGGATGAAGATCGAGATCAGCAGTGCAAAGAAGATCGAGGTTTCGCGCAGCGCCGCAATCGCCGCGATCGGCGCCCGCGTCATTGCAAACAGCGCCAGGCCATAAGAGGCCATCGAGCCGGCGCCACCGAACAGGCCGCGCCGCCATGTCAGCCGCACATGCAGCAGCACCGGCAGGACGCCGCGCATGAAAAAAGCGAAGGTGAACAGCGGGATCGGTGGCAGGATGCTGATCCAGATCGTATAGGAGATCGGATTGCCCGCCAGCCGCGCGCCGATGCCGTCGACATAGGTATAGCCCGATATCACCACGGCATTGGCGAGTGCCACCCAGATTGCCTTGCCATGGCCATGACGAAAGTCGAGCGCCATGGTCAGCACTCCGACACAGATGAACATCACGCCGGCGAACATCACCGGCGACAGATGTTCGCCGAGGATCGTGCCGCTGGTCGTGGCGACGATCAACGGCGCCACGCCGCGCATCAGCGGATAGACCAGCCCGATATCGCCATGCCGATAGGCGGCCCCGACCAGCTGGTAATAAGTGAAATGAATACAGATGGAGCCGAGGATGAACGGCCACGCCGCCGCATTCGGCATGGGAAAGAACGGCAGGCAGCAGATCGCCGTCACCGCGGCCCCAAGCGCGATCATCGTCGCGTCGAGCTGCTTGTCGACACCCGATTTCACCAGTGCATTCCATGTGGCGTGCAGGGCTGCAGCAAACATGACAAGAAGAATGAGGCTGAGAGGCATGATGATCCGGTGACGGATGGTGGACGCGCCGGAATCACGGGAATGCAAGGCCGACTGCGCAGCTTTCTGCGCCAACATCGCGCGATTGTCAAAAAACTGTCATATTCGGATCGTCCGGCGCGCGACGCGTTTTGTTCTCATCGATCAATGGATTTGATTTCAGCATTGATTCATTTCGATGGATGAGGTACAAAAAAAGAACAAAAAATAAACATTAAGAGATTTAAGAGGTCGCCGTGTCGTTGGACCGTCGCATTTCATTGATCACACTCGGTGTTGACGACATCGATCGCGCCACTGCCTTCTATGAAAAGCTTGGCTGGACGAAATCGCCGGCAAGCCAGGAGGCGGTCACCTTCATCCAGTTGAAAGGCACGGTGCTCGGGCTATTTTCGCGTCAATCGCTCGCCGAGGATGCGCATGTCGAGAATACAGCCAAGGGATTTTCGGGCATCACGCTCGCCCATAATGTCTCCAGCGAGCGCGGTGTCGATGCGGTCTACAAATTCGCCATTGCCTGCGGCGCGACCGAGGTCAAGAAGCCGGAAAAGGTCTTCTGGGGCGGCTATTCCGGTTATTTCGCCGACCCCGACGGGCATCTCTGGGAAGTGGCCTACAATCCGTTCTTCCCGCTCGATGCCGAAGGGCATGTGCGCCTACCGGAGTAGGCAGCCGCCGAAATCGTCGCAATCGCCGGTGACGCAGTGGCGCACCGGGCAGCGGTCGTTGTCGCGCGATGGAATGAGCACGCGCTCCGTCACCTGGTGCGAGGCGCAGAACATGTCGTTGCGCACATAGCGATCGTAGAGCGTCAACCCGTTCTTGCGCGGCGAGGGATAGCGGAAGATCGCCGCACCTTGCTGGTCGATAATCGATTGGATGTCGCCGCAGCTGTGGTCAAGCGCGGTATAACGGGAAATCGCCGATGTCGAGGTTGCCGAAAGCGCCAGCATCGCCACGATGATAAATTTCGTCATCCACTTTCCTCCCGGAATCCTAATCATTATGTGAATCTGAGAGTCCCGATAAGAAAATATATGCACCGCCCGCAAGTGGCAAGGAGCCGTCCATGACACACGACAATTATGCGCCCGGTTTGATCCGCGACATCCTGAAATCCGTCAGGACGATCGCCGTGATCGGCGCCTCGGCCAATCCGTCCCGGCCGAGCTATGGCGTCATGCGCTTCCTGTTGAGCAAGGGCTATCATGTGATTCCGGTCAATCCGGGCCATGCCGGCCAGGAAATCCACGGACAGCCAGTCGTGGCGCGGCTTGCCGATATCGACGAACCGGTCGACATGGTCGACATCTTTCGCGCCGCCAATCAGCTGCCGGTGGTCGTCGACGACGTCCTGGCTATGAAGACGCTGCCGAAGGTTCTCTGGGGCCAGCTCAGCGTGCGCAACGACGCCGCCGCCGAAAAGGCGGAAGCGAAAGGTATGACGGTGATCATGGACCGCTGCCCGGCGATCGAGTACCCGCGGGTTATGGCGGCGTGATCACCCGTTCCTGCTGCTGCGCGCCCTGCCGACGAGTTGATAGGCGGTGACGCCGGATTCTGCGGCTTCGTCGCTGACATGCCGAAAGTCCTGGTCGACGAGTTCGTCCAAGCGCTCGTCTTCGCGATCCCGCCACCAGTCCACCAGCCGTGAAACGACGTTTTGTGCCAGCTTTGCAATGCTCATGGAAATACCCCTTATTTCCCGGAAGCGTAGCAAAGCTGATGGTTGCATGCATTGATTCTAATCAATCACGGCGGTGTGATTTCAACACCCCCGTAGCCTCCGCACCCGGTCGGTGAATGACGCTCATCCCACGCGCACGGCCGGCGCTGTGCGCAGTTCGTCGAGCTGTTCTGCATTCGGGCAATAATGGGCATAGCGTTCCGCCGCCCGGCCGTGGCGCAGGTCATGGCGGCAGTCGCCCTTGGCGCCGCATTGGGCGCAGACCGCCATCATATCGTGGAAGAAGTGGCGCTCGGTTCTGTCCGCCGCGTCGGGATCGATGTTGAGCGCCTTCATCATCTCTCCCAATTCGTCGGCGGCATGCCGACCAGCCTTGATGATGGCGATCAGGTCATAGCTGCTGACGCCGCAATCGGCGGCCACTTCGGCGAGGTCATCTGCGCTGAGGTTGCTGATTTCCTCCAATGCGTGGTTGGCCTCTTTGCGGTTCTGCCACCAGGCGGTGAGAGCCGAAATAATGCTTTGTGCCGAGAGCGATGTCGTCATGGCCAGGACCTCCGTGAAATCACAGGGGAGTCTGCCACTCGTCCGGCGCCTGGCCTTGATCTCGATCAACRGCTCTTGCGGCCGATCATTGATCGTCCTCGCCCAGCCGGGCGCGAATGTGGAGCGGTCTTATGCCGGCACGCTTGTCGACTTCGGTCGACACATAGATCGCGCCTGCTGCCTGCGCATAATGGATCGCCGCCTCGAATGCAGAGCCGGAGGCCAACTGGTTGGCAAGCGCGCCGATGAAGAAATCGCCGGCGCCATGCGCCGATACCACCGTGGCACGGAAGGCCGGCTGATATTCGGCGCGGCCGCCGGCCCGCATGTGGACCACCCCATCGCCTCCGAGCGTGATGACGACGTTCGGCACCCGCTCGCAAAGTGCTGCCGCAGCAGCGACAGCACTTTTCACATCTCCTACAGGCTCACCGGTCAACACGGCAGCTTCGCCACGGTTGACGACAAGGATGTCGACGAGGCTTGCCAGGTCGTCTAATAGCGGCCGGGCAGGGGCGGCGTTGAGGATCACGCGTGTACCTGCAGCCCGCGCCTTCTCCGCCACGGCGATATTGGCCGCATCGGTGATCTCATTCTGCAGCAGCAGGATTGCAGTGTCCGCGGGAATACCGAGGTGATCGGCCACAAACGCCTGGTTGCTGCCCGACACCACCACCGCCCCATATTCACCCGACGGCATGACCACGGCCACGCTCATGCCGCTCGCCGCGCGCGGATCAACCTGCAACAGCGAGGTATCGATGCCCTGCGCCACGAGATCCGCTTTGACAAAGTCGCCTGCGGCGTCTTTGCCAACCCGGCCCGCCATGAACGTCTTCGCGCCGTTCTGCGCCGCGGCGACGGCCTGATTGCGGCCTTTGCCGCCGGGGACATAGCCAACCTTGGAGCCGAACAACGTCTCGTCGAGATAGGGCAGGCGCTCGGCATTGACAACGACATCATAGTGCAGCGATCCGGCCACCAAGATCGTCTTCGCCATGCATCAGCTCCCTCTGTAGACTTCCTCGAGAATGATGCGCTGGCTGATCGCCGCGTCCTGTTTTTCGATAGCCTGCATCAGTGCGGTATTTTCGGCAAGCCGTTCAGCGATTGTCATCAGCCGTTCGGCGGCGAGAATGTTGGTCCGGCATTCCTCGACCGGGTCGAGGCCACCATGGTCCGGGAAAGTGTCGAAATAGATCGCCCGGTCATAGCCGGATTTCATCAGTTCGATGAGAAGCTCGATCGTCTGCACCGGATGCACGGTTCCGATCATCAATCCGTCGTCGCGCTTGCCGTAGCCGTCGTTGAGATGGACGCCGAGAATGCGCGAATGACGCGCCGCCAGATGTGCGGAATGCGCCGGCATCTCGTCGGCGAACAGCACATGGCAGAAATCGAGCGTGACGCCGAGGTTGTCTGCTCCGGTCTCGCGGATCGCCAGCAGCGTCGTGCCGATATCCGGCATCAGCGCATAGGAACGCGGTTCGTTGGGCTTATATTCGATGGCGATGTCACAGCCGGAATCGTGATCGGCGACGGCTCTCAGGGCTGCGATCGTATCGTCCCACATCCGCTTGTAGTCGCCCTGGAGGGCATAGTCGAAACCATCCTGGCCCATCCACAATGTCATCAGGTTGGCGCCCATGCCACGCACCGCATCGATGCCTCGCTTGGTAATATCGATCGCCGCCTGCCGGATCTTGGCGTCGGGATGGGTAAAGGCGCCGAGCTTGAAGCCGGGATCGGTGTAATAGCGCATCGCGCCGCCGTTTAGCGTCAGCCCGAGGTCGTCCATACGGCTCTTGAGGTCAGCTGGCGCGCTATCGGCAAAATGGTCCGGATAGTTGAGGTCGGCGGCGTTGAGCCCTTCGACTGTCGCGGCACGTTCCAAGAGGTCAAGAGTGGTGACCCGATTGCGGCCCGGCCAATAGGTCGCCGCGTCCATCTTGAACGCGTTCAGCCGGGCTGCGAAAGTCCTGGGCAATCTGCGCATCGGGTCTGGCTGCCGGTCACAAAGCGTCGTTTTTCTTGTTCAGACTGATCTCACCCAGGCGGCGCGCCATATCCTGCTCGATCGACAGTCCGGGCACCGCCCCGGTGATCGGCTGGGTGTCGCGGCGGACCGGATCGACCGAGGGCGTGCTAAAACCGTCGCGCGGTTCGGGCGTCACACTTGGTGCTGGGTAGTGATCCAATACGCCGTCGGCTTCGAGTTCCGCTTCGAGCAGTTTTTCGAAATCGCTTGCCAGCCGCTCCTGTGTCTTCAGTCCGGCGGAGTCGTCCAGGACGGTCTCCACATGCCGGGCCTCCTCGGCCAGTTCGGCGACGGGTGGCTCGACGATTGGCCATTGCGGCTGCCGGATGAGCGGCTGCTGCTCCGCGTCGTTCTGCTGCAACGGTTCCTGGGCGGACTGCAGCGACGCCGATTGCAGCGCCTGGCGCTGCTCGGCCTGGGCGCGGCGGGCGGCTTCGAAACGCGCCATCGCTTCCGCGCGCGCCGCGGCAAGCCGCTCGGCTTCCTGGCGTGCGGTTTCGGCACGCTCCGCTTCGGCTTCCTGCTCCGCCCTCTGTCGTTCAGCCTGCGCCTGTTCGGCCCTCTGCCGCTCCATCTCGGTCCGGTGTGCCTCCATCCGGGCTTGCTCCGCCCGATCGGCTTCAAGCCGCTGTGCTTCCGCACGCTCAGCCTGCTGGCGCGCGGCTTCGGCACGTTCAGCTTCGACCTTCGCCTGCTGGGCGGCACGTTCAGCCTCGACCCGGGCTTGCTGTTCTGCGGCCGCCTTGGCCTCTGCGGTGCGCTCCGCTTCCTGTCGCGCCGCCTCGGCGCGGGCCGCCTCGATTTTAGCCGCCGCCTCGGCCTTGCCGGCCTCCAGCTGTTCTTCCAATGCGCGGATCATATCGTCGCTGCTGGGCATGGCGGTGTTGCGGCTTGGCGGGCTGGCGAGCACGCGGTCTCTGGCCTGATCTAGGACATTTTCAGCATGCACCGCAGCCGTTGACTGCGCCGCCGCTTCGGTTTGGGGTGCCTTGGCTGGATCGGTGGTTATTGCCGCCGCGGCATTCGCACCGGCCACGACCGCACCTGCTGTGTCAGGGCTGGCGCCGTTTTTCGCTGCCTCCGCGGCACGCAGCGCCTGTCGCTCGGCCCGCCTTTGGTTGCGTTCGGCATCGTCTTCACGGGTCGCCGCACTTTGTGCATCGCCATTCTTGGCGGTCTCCGCCGCTCGCTGGGCCTGACGCTCGGCACGTCGCTGATTGCGCTCGGCTTCATCGGCGCGGTTGGCTGCAGCTTCGATGGGACGAAGCGGAACGACTTCTCCCTTCGTCGCGGTGTCGTCCTTGCCAGCCTCCGCGGCACGTGCTGCCTGACGCTCGGCGCGGCGTTGCTGACGTTCGGCATCTTCGTCGCGCGCCTGCCTGTCACGCCGTGCCTCAGCCTGGGCCGCAGTGGCTGCTGCCGCTGCAGTAGCCGAGGCCTCGGCAGGACGTTGCGCAGGCGCTGCAGGCGCCTTCTGTGTCAAGACGGGCTGTGGGCGCTGAGCGGCTGCTGCCGGTCGCTCGACCGCCGCTGCGGGCCGCTCGGCGGTTGCTGCTCGCTCGGCGGCTGCGGGCCGCTCCGCAATCGCTGGTCTTTCGGCTGCCGGTTTGGCCTCACGCGGGCCGCCAATGCCGGTCTCGATGACGATATCCGTCGGCCCGCCGATCATGATCAGGTGCTCCATATCGTCGCGCTTGATCAGCACCAGCCGGCGCTTGGCGTCCACCGCCGCCGCGTCCATGACCAGCAGCCGATGTTCGCGCGCCCGGCCGCCCTTGACGAACAGTGGCGCATTGCGGCGGCGCAGAAACAGCAGCACGGCAATGAGCACGAGAAAGGCGATGGCGACGCCACCAATGGCATAGAGAAGGCGAGGGGCGAGATCCGGAGCCAATCCGTCGAGCATGGCCTGTCCTTTCCGGTAGCATTCGGCCGGAAGCCGACGCGTCTTGCCGCGCTTTCCGGCCCAAAAAGGGTAACGAATACCTGTCATTGACGGCATTTTTTCGGCTTGGCAAGCGAATTCGCTGGTTTTCCCCACGCGGGCTCGACGTCGTCCGCGGGCTATTTAGGCCGATTCAACGGTGAATCATCGGCTGAACCGCTTTTTGCCGGGGCGCCAACTTGGTAAGGATGAGTCGTGGACCCTGCCATGGACGATTGTGTTGTCATGGTGCGTATCAGAGGACCGGATGACCAGACCAAACGAGGCGACCGACTTTTACAAGCCCATGGTTGAAAACTCTCAGCGGCCGGGAACAGTGTTGCGCCTGATTCTGCTGGCACTGGTCCTGATCGCCACCGCCGCCGCCTTCGTCGTTTTCCGGGAACGGCTCGACAATGAAATGGTGCTCGGTATGCTCGGCGTCTTCGCCATGGCTGGCATCTTCTTCATCGTCTCGGCGATCATCGGCTTCGTCGAGGTCATGCCGCAGAACCGCAGCGATCTGGTGTCTCGCGCAATCCTCAATTCCAGCCCCGACGGTGTGCTGATCACCGACCGCAAGGGCCGGGTCGTCTATGCCAATGCCGCCTATGGCCGGCTGACCGGTGCCGATTCGGCCGCTGGCGCGCTGTCGATCGAGCACCTGTTGTCGCGCAACCGCGAATCGACCGAAGCCGTCTACCGGCTGACCAATGGCCTGATGGAAGGCAAGGCCGGCCACGAGGAATTCCGCCTGCCGCGGCCGCTCGGCCAGAGCGATGCAGTCAGTTCCGCCTGGTGGTACCGGCTGCGTGCCCGGCCGGTGAGGGTGGAGGACGAGCCCGGCGGCCCCTTCTTCCTCTGGCAGGTGGCCGACATTACGGCCGAGCGTGACGAGCAGGAACAGTTCTTCCGTGAATTGCAGAACGCCATCGATTACCTCGACCACGCCCCTGCCGGCTTCTTCTCCGCCGGCCGCAAGGGCGAGATTTTCTATATCAACGCGACGCTGGCCGACTGGCTCGGCGTCGACCTGACCAAATTCGAACCGGGCGCGCTGAAGATCGGCGACATCTGCGCCGGCGAGGGACTGACGCGGCTCGAAACCATTCATCCGGAGCCCGGCCAGGTCCGCACCGAAACGCTCGATGTCGATTTCCGCAAGGCGAGCGGCCAGAGCCTGCCTGTGCGGCTCGTCCACCGTGTGTCTGCGAGCCGGGATGGCGCGCCGGGTGAAAGCCGCACCATCGTCATGCAGCGCAGCCACGAGGAAGCCGGCCATGAGGACGACTCCTCGGCCAATATGCGCTTCAACCGCTTCTTCAACAACACGCCGATGGCGATCGCCTCGGTCGACGGTGACGGTCGTATATTGCGCACCAACACGCAGTTCCTGAAACTGTTTGCCGGGCTGACGCAACGTGAGGACGGTTCCAACTCGCTGTTTGCCATCGTGCCGGACTCCGATCGCGAGCGCCTGCAGACAGCGCTGGACGCTGCCAAGGGCGACAAGGTCGACATCGAGCCGGTCGAGGCGCGCCATCCGACCGACGAAGGCCGCCATTTCCGCTTCTACGTCAACGCCGTCATCGACCAGTCCGATGAGGCGCCGGAGGAGGCTGCCATCGTCTATGCCGTCGAGACGACGCAGCAGAAGGCGTTCGAGACGCAGATGGCGCAGACCCAGAAGATGAATGCCGTAGGCACGCTKGCCGGCGGCATYGCCCATGACTTCAACAATGTGCTGACCGCGATCCTGCTCTCCTCCGACCATCTGCTGTTGCAGGCCCGGCAATCGGATTCGAGTTTCGCCGATCTCATGGAGATCAAGCGCAACGCCAATCGTGCCGCAGTGCTTGTGCGGCAATTGCTGGCCTTCTCACGCAAGCAGACGCTGCGGCCGGCGATCATCAACCTGACCGACGCGATCGGCGACCTGCAGATGCTGGTCACCCGGCTGTTCTCCGGTACCAAGGTCAAGCTCGAGGTCGAATATGGCCGTGACCTCTGGCCGGTCAGGACCGACATTTCCCAGTTTGAACAAGTGATGGTCAACCTCGCCGTCAACGCCCGCGATGCCATGCCGGAGGGCGGCACGCTTACGATCCGCACCCGCAACGTGCCGGCCGCCGATGCGGGTGCAATGAATTTCCGCGGGCTGACGGCTGAAGACTTCGTCCTGATCGATATTGCCGACAACGGCACCGGCATCCCGCCCGAGATCATGGACAAGATCTTCGAGCCCTTCTTCACCACCAAGGAAGTCGGCAAGGGGACCGGTCTCGGCCTCTCCATGGTCTATGGCATCATCAAGCAATCGGGTGGCTATATCTTCCCGGAATCGGAAGTCGGCAAGGGCACGACCTTCCACATCTTCCTGCCGCGCCATGTGGCGCACGAGAGCACGGCGGATAGTGACAATGCCTCCAAGACCGCTGCCGAGCAGCAGCGTGCCGCCTCGGCCGCGACCGACGATGTCGACCTGACCGGCAAGTCGGCGGTCGTGCTTCTCGTCGAGGACGAGGACGCCGTGCGCCGCGGCGGCAAGCGCATGCTCGAAACCCGCGGCTACACCGTCCACGAAGCCGGCTCCGGCGTCGAGGCACTCGACATCCTCGAAGAGCTCGACGGCCAGATCGACGTGGTCGTCTCCGACGTGGTCATGCCCGAAATGGACGGCCCGACGCTGCTCGGCGAAATCCGCAAGCGCTATCCGGATATGAAATTCATCTTCGTTTCGGGCTTTGCAGAAGATGCCTTTGCTCGGAATCTCCCCGAAGGGTCGAAATTCGGCTTCCTGCCAAAGCCTTTCTCGCTCAAGCAATTGGCGACCACAGTGCGGGAAGTGCTCGATAGCTGAGCAGGTTTCGGAAAAGTGTTCCGCGGTTTTCCGACAGGAACCTGCGACAAACAAAAGGCTTCAAGCGATGAATCGTTGGCCTTGCCAACGAAAGTCTGCTTGGTACGGTAAGCATTGCGAGGGGGGATCGCGCATGTCTGAGCCGCTGGATATCGTTTCAGCCCGACAGATTCTCGATTTCTGGTTTTCCGAGACGGTCGAACCGGATTGGTTCCGCGTCAATCCGGCGCTCGACCAGCAGATCAGGCAGCGCTTTGGGGATCTCTATGAGCTGGCGCGGGCAGGGGAATTGTCCGATTGGCTGCAAAGCGGCGAGACGGCGCTCGCGCTAGTGATTCTGTTCGACCAGTTCCCGCGCAACATGTTCCGCGGCACGCCGCGTGCTTTCGAGAGTGACGAAATGGCGCGCGCCGTCAGCCGGACCGCGATCGACAGGCATCTCGACCGGCAGCGAAGCGCCAAGGAGCGCAGCTTTTTCTACCTGCCGCTGATGCACAGCGAGGACCTTCTCGACCAGGTCGAATGCGTCCAGCTCCATCGTCGGATGAAAGACGACGAGAATCTGAAATATGCCATCGAGCACCACGACATCATCGCCCGCTTCGGCCGTTTTCCGCATCGGAACAAGGTGTTGGGGCGGAGAAACAGCGATGATGAAGAAGAGTTTTTGAAGACCCACGAGGGGTTTTGAGCGGCCGCAATCGCCTTTGCTGCATTTGCCGAAACTGCGTTCTCCAAGAAGCTGCAGATCCTATCCAATGTTGTAAGGATGGGGAGAAACAGGGAGTACAAACATGCGCTCGACTCCGCGAATGAGCATCACCTTGCCGTTAGAGATGGCGAATATGGTGAAGTCGCGTGTTGCCAGGGGCGACTTTGTTTCTGAAAGCAAGGTTTTACAGGAAGGCTTGTGTGCTCTGCAAAAGCGCGAGAATGCCGTCGAACACTGGCTTCGCACGGAAGTCGCCGCCGCTTACGACACCTACAAGGCCGATCCCACCCGCGCCAAGCCCCTCGATGAAGCATGGCGAGATGTTGAGACAATGATGGATGCCATTGACCGGGAGCTGACGCGGTAAAGCGCGTCTCTCAATCCCGATGCAGCAGCGCCACCGCGATTCTTGCTGCCACGCGTGCATTATTCTCCACCAGCGCAATATTGGTCGCGAGGCTCCGTCCGCCCGTTAGGTGGAAGATGCTGTTGAGCAGGTARGGCGTCACGGCCTTGCCAGTGATCTCGTCTTCCTCGGCATTGTCCAGTGCCCGCTCGATATAGATGTCCATCTCGTCGCGCGCGATTTCGTCGGCTTCCGGCACCGGATTGCCGATCAGCATGCCGCCATTGATGCCGAATTCGTCGCGCTTGTGCTGGAAGCGCGCGATCGCGGACGGGCTATCGAGCCGAAGCGGGCTTTTCAGCCCCGAATTGCGCGACCAGAAAGCCGGGAACTCGTCCTGGCCCATGGTGACCACGGGCACGCCCTTGGTTTCCAGCACTTCCAGCGTCTTCGGAATATCGAGGATCGCCTTGGCGCCAGCACAGACGACGATCACCGCCGTGCGCGCGAGCTCTTCAAGATCGGCGGAAATGTCGAATGTTTCCTCGGCTTTGCGGTGTACGCCGCCGATGCCGCCGGTGGCGAACACATGGATGCCGGCGCGCGCCGCAGCAATCATCGTCGCCGCCACCGTCGTCGCACCCGTCCGGCCCTCGGAAATGGCAAAGGCGAGATCGGCGCGAGACAGTTTCATCGCATCCGGCGTCCGCGCCAGCTGCTCAAGCTGGGTGTCTTCCAGGCCGACATGCAGCACACCGTTGAGGACGGCAATCGTCGCCGGCACCGCGCCCTCGGCCCGGATGATGCTTTCGACGCTGCGTGCCATCTGGAGATTGCCGGGATAGGGCATGCCATGGGTGATGATCGTCGATTCCAGCGCCACGATCGCCTCGCCTGCAGCCTTCGCCTCAGCCACTTCGGTGGAATAGGAAACCGGGAAATTCGGCGTGGCGTGGCTGTTCATGGCGGCGTCCTGGGCTGGTCGTTGGATGACGGCTTACAACACTATTTCCGCCGTCGGCACAAGGGCGAGCGTGTCCATCAAGAGTTCGCGGCTTAACGTCTCGGCCACCGCCATTTCGCTGGCGAGCGCCAGTCGCGCCGACGCAGCCCCCATCGAAACAGCATCTCCAAGCGGCCGGCCCTCGAACACGGCGTGCAGGAAGCCTGCGGCAAAACCATCGCCGGCCCCGGTCACGTCGCCGATCGCCTCCAGCGTCGGCGGCAGCAGCGTCGCGGCCTGTTCGCCCTGCCAGGCGATCACTTCGCGCTGGCCGCGGGTGATCACGCCCGCCTTGAGCCCCGCCTTGCGCAGGATGGCCGGCCAGCGGCGGAAATCGCCGACCTCTTCCCCCGTCAGCGCCCGCGCCTCCGCCTCGTTGATGAACAGATAGTCAAACAGACCGAGCAGGCCAGCATAGCGCACCACTTTCGGCGGCGAAATACCGATGCCGGCCAGCGGCTTGCCGTGCTCCCTGGCCGCTCGTCCAACCGTGGCGAGGGTCTCTGCCGGCAGATTGGCATCGGTCAGCAGAAAATCGGCGGCATCGATCTGGTCTCGCACCTGCCGCACCTGCAGCCGGCGCGGCACGAAGAGCCGGTAAAGCTCCATGTCCGCCAGCGCGATCACCAGATTGCCGTCGCGCTCCAAGATGGCGGTATAGGTCGGCGTCCGCCGATCGAGGAAGGTGAACGGTCGATCGATGACGCCCGCAGCCTCTGCCGCGATACTGACGGCTTCACCCTCCGCATCGCCGCCGCGCGGCGAAATCAACGTCACCCTATGTCCGAGCCGGGCGAGATTGCGGGCGGCATTGAAGCCGCCACCGCCGGCCTCCTCCTTCCATGCTCCGGGATTGGAGGCGCCGGGGGCGGTATCGCCGGAGATCCGGCCGCGCCGGTCGATATGGGCGCCGCCCAGGACGAGGATGGAGGTCATGCGGAAGGCCTTGTTACAATCGACTCACCTTAACGGCTTTCCGGCATGAGAAGCAAGCCGCGAGCGCTCGAAGCCTTTGGAAACAAACACGAAAACAAAAATAGAACGAAAGTCGAAAAAATATTCCGGATCAATTGGTTGCGCGCCACTTGCAGAATGAGAACAAATAGGGTACGAATAACTCCAGCAGAACAGATTGCTTCAATGGCGCGGATAACTTAAAGGTGGATCGAATGGCCCAGAACACGTTGCGACTCGTTGAGGAAAAAGCGGTGGACAAGAGCAAAGCCCTGGATGCGGCACTTTCCCAGATCGAACGCGCGTTCGGCAAGGGTTCGATCATGCGGCTCGGTTCGAACGAGAATGTCGTCGAGATCGAGACCGTTCCCACCGGCTCGCTTGGTCTCGATATCGCGCTTGGCGTCGGTGGCCTGCCAAAGGGCCGCATCATCGAGATTTTCGGGCCGGAAAGCTCGGGCAAGACCACGCTGGCGCTGCAGACCGTTGCCGAAGCCCAGAAAAAGGGCGGCATCTGTGCCTTTGTCGACGCTGAACATGCGCTTGATCCGGTCTATGCGCGCAAGCTCGGCGTCGATCTTGAAAACCTGCTGATCTCGCAGCCGGATACCGGCGAGCAGGCGCTTGAAATCACCGATACGCTGGTCCGCTCCGGCGCTATCGACGTGCTGGTCATCGACTCGGTAGCGGCGCTGACGCCACGGGCTGAAATCGAAGGCGAGATGGGCGACAGCCTTCCGGGCTTGCAGGCCCGCCTGATGAGCCAGGCATTGCGCAAGCTCACGGCCTCGATCTCGAAGTCGAACTGCATGGTGATCTTCATCAACCAGATCCGCATGAAGATCGGTGTCATGTTCGGGTCGCCGGAAACCACCACCGGCGGCAACGCGCTGAAATTCTATGCCTCCGTTCGTCTCGACATTCGCCGCATCGGTTCGGTCAAGGAGCGCGATGAAGTGGTCGGCAACCAGACCCGCGTGAAGGTCGTCAAGAACAAGATGGCGCCGCCCTTCAAGCAGGTCGAATTCGACATCATGTATGGTGAAGGCGTTTCCAAGACCGGCGAACTGGTCGACCTCGGCGTCAAAGCCGGCATCGTTGAAAAATCCGGCGCCTGGTTCTCCTACAACAGCCAGCGCCTCGGCCAGGGCCGCGAGAACGCAAAACTTTTCCTGCGCGACAATCCGGATCTCGCCCGCGAAATCGAATTGTCGCTACGCCAGAATGCCGGCCTGATCGCCGACCGCTTCCTGCAGAATGGTGGTCCCGAGGCGGGTGACGACGACGAGGCGCTGGAAGCCTGATCCGTAGATATCGTCGGATTTTCCGATCCGGCCCGGCGCCTTGCGGATTGCAGGCGCCGGGCTTTGTTTTTCTGGACATCGGCAGGGGCGGGCGATACAAGCGCTTGGCTAAAATCCGGGCAAACCGGTCATTTTCTGAGGGATGAAGGGCATACGATGAGTGGCGTCAACGAGATCCGGTCTGCGTTTCTGGACTATTTCCGCAAGAACGGACATGAGATCGTCGCCTCGTCGCCGCTCGTGCCGCGCAACGACCCGACGCTGATGTTCACCAATGCCGGCATGGTGCAATTCAAGAATGTCTTCACCGGCCTGGAGTCTCGTCCCTATTCCACGGCGTCGACGGCGCAGAAATGCGTTCGCGCCGGCGGCAAGCACAACGACCTCGACAATGTCGGCTATACCGCGCGTCACCACACCTTCTTCGAAATGCTTGGCAATTTCTCCTTCGGCGACTATTTCAAGGAACGCGCCATTGAGCTCGCCTGGAACCTGATCACTAAGGAATATGGCATCGACCGCAACCGGTTGATGGTCACCGTCTACCATACCGATGATCAGGCCTTCGATCTCTGGCGCAAGATTGCCGGCCTGCCGGAAAGCCGCATCATCCGTATCCCGACCAGCGACAATTTCTGGGCCATGGGCGATACCGGCCCCTGCGGCCCGTGTTCTGAAATTTTCTATGACCATGGCGACCATATCTGGGGCGGTCCTCCCGGTTCGGCCGACGAGGACGGCGACCGCTTCATCGAGATCTGGAACCTGGTGTTCATGCAATATGAGCAGGTCACCAAGGAAGAGCGGATCAACCTGCCGCGGCCGTCGATCGACACCGGCATGGGCCTGGAGCGCATCTCGGCGCTGCTCCAGGGCAAGCATGACAATTACGACACCGACCTGTTCCGCGCCCTGATCGCCGCCTCGATGGAGGCCACCGGCACCGATGCCGAGGGTGAGCGCCGTGCCAGCCACCGTGTCATCGCCGACCATCTGCGTTCGTCGGCTTTCCTTATCGCCGACGGTGTGCTGCCTTCCAATGAAGGCCGCGGCTATGTGCTGCGTCGTATCATGCGCCGCGCCATGCGCCATGCCGAACTCCTGGGTGCCCGCGAACCCTTGATCTGGAAGCTGGTTCCGGCGCTGGTCGGCCAGATGGGCGCTGCCTATCCCGAACTTATGCGCGCCGAAGCGCTGATCACCGAGACGTTGAAGCTCGAGGAGAAGCGCTTCCGCACGACACTGGAACGTGGCCTGGGCCTTTTGAACGCAGCCGTCAGTGGCCTGAGCGAAGGCTCGGAACTCGACGGCGAGACGGCCTTCAAGCTCTATGACACCTATGGTTTCCCGCTCGACCTGACGCAGGATGCGCTGCGCCAGAAGGGCATCGGCGTCGACACGGAGGCCTTCGCCAAGGCGATGCAGCGCCAGAAAGCCGAGGCCCGCGCCAATTGGGCGGGTTCCGGCGAGGCAGCGACCGAGACGATCTGGTTCGAGCTCAGGGAAGCCCATGGTGCCACCGAATTCCTCGGCTACGACACCGAGCGTGCCGAAGGCGTGGTGTGTGCGCTCGTGCGTGACGGCAAGTCACTGCCGCAGGCTTCGGCGGGTGAGAAGGTGCAGTTGGTCGTCAACCAGACGCCGTTCTACGGCGAATCCGGCGGTCAAATGGGCGATAACGGCCTGATCACTTTCGAGGGTGGCCGCGCTGTTATCACCGACACGCTGAAAAAGGGTGATGGCCTGTTCGTGCATTTCGCCGAAGTTTCCGAAGGCGTGCTCAAGCCGGGCGATGCGATCGTGCTGGAAGTCGATCATTCCCGTCGCGGGCGGCTGCGCTCCAACCATTCGGCCACCCACCTGATCCACGAGGCGCTGCGCGAAATCCTAGGCACGCACGTGGCGCAGAAGGGTTCCTTGGTGGCGCCGGAGCGGCTGCGTTTCGACGTCTCGCATCCCAAGCCGATCTCGGCCGAAGAAATGAAAGTGGTCGAGCAGCTTGCCAATGAGATCGTCGTCCAGAACGCACCGGTGACGACGCGGCTGATGAGCGTCGATGATGCGATCGCCGAGGGCGCGATGGCGCTGTTCGGCGAGAAATATGGCGACGAGGTCCGCGTCGTGTCGATGGGCACGGCCAGGCATGGCGACAAGGCCGGCAAGCCCTATTCGGTGGAGCTTTGCGGCGGCACGCATGTGCGCGAGACCGGCGATATCGGCCTGATCCGCATCCTCAGCGACAGCGCGGTCGGTGCCGGCGTGCGCCGCATCGAAGCGCTGACCGGCGAGGCGGCGCGCGATTATCTGTCAACCCAGGACGAGCGCATCAAGTCGCTTGCGGCAATCCTCAAGGTGCAGCCGGACGACGTGCTGACTCGTGTCGAGGGGCTGATGGAGGAGCGGCGCAAGCTGGAGCGCGACCTGGCCGACGCCAAGAAGAAACTCGCCCTTGGTGGCGGCTCCGGTGGCGGTGACGGATTGCGCGACATCAACGGCGTGAAATTCCTCGGCCGCGTGGTTACCGGTGTCGAGCCGAAAGACCTGAAGAGCCTCGCCGACGAAGGCAAGAAGACGGCAGGATCCGGCGTCGTCGCTTTCATCGGCGTTTCCGATGGTGGCAAGGCGAGCGCTGTGGTGGCCGTCACCGACGATCTGACACCGCGCTTCAGCGCCGTTGATCTTGTACGCATCGCCTCGCAGGCGCTTGGCGGCAAGGGCGGCGGCGGCCGCCCCGACATGGCGCAGGCCGGCGGCCCGGATGGCAGTCAGGCCGAAAACGCGCTGGATGCAGTCGCAGCCGCTCTCGGTTGATCTGGCAATCTATAAAAAGTGCCGGGATATCCCATTCCGGCACACCGGGTTTCGCCTTTTTTAAATATTGAAGCCTACGACTTCTCCGAGTGCACGCTCTAGATCGGAGAAGCTGCGTTGGCTGTCGTTCTGAATATTTCGACCATCATGATCTGCACGGCGCTGATGACGCTGGTCGTTGCGATGGCGCTGACATTCATCTGGATTTTCGAGAAGCGCGAGCAAGCAATCGCATGGTGGTGTGCCAGCATGTGGGTAGGGACGCTGGCCTCGCTGATCCTGGCTTTGCGCGGCATTGCGCCCTGGTGGCTGGCGATCGGGCTGGGCAATGGTCTGGTCTTCCTCGCCTATGCGTTGATTTCGGCAGGGTTCGCGTCATTCCGCGGCGTGAGGATGGGGCTGCCGGTCATTTTGCTGGGCGCCATTGTCTGGTTCATTTGCAATTTCGGCTTCGAGTCGATCCGCTCCGATGTCAACAACCGCATCATCGTCAGTTCGCTGATCATCCCCTTCTATTGTGTCTTCGTCGTTCGCGACACCATGGCGGTGTGGAAGGAGGAGCGCCTTCCCTCCGCAATGGCGGCCTGTCTGTTCTACGCCAGTCACGGCATTTTTTACCTGCTGCGGATTCCGCTTAGCATTTTCTATCCGGTCTCGGACATCGTTCCCGGCCAGCCGTCGACATGGTTCGCAATCACGACGCTTGAAGCTTTCGTGCATGGCATGCTGATTTCCTTTGTCTTCGTATCACTCATCCGCGAGCGGACGGAGCGGCGTTACCGGCTTGCGGCCGAGATCGACAGCCTGACCCTGGTATCGAGCCGCCGGTTTTTCGTGTCCGAGACGCGCGCCGCCTTGGCCCGCCGGCCGAAATCGGCCTTCATGGCAGTCTTGGATCTCGATTTCTTCAAAAGCATCAACGACAGCTATGGTCACATGGCGGGCGACAAGGTGCTGCAATCCTTTGCCGCGCATGTGTCGCGCAGGCTGCAGCCTGGCATGATCTTCGGCCGTCTGGGTGGTGAGGAATTCGGCCTGTTCCTGCCGGATTGTTCGGAGGCCGACGCTGTCGAATTCCTCGAAGACCTGCGCGCCGCCGTGGAAGCGCTGGACATTCGTTTCAACGGCAATGTGCTGAAGGTCACCACCAGCATCGGCGTTGCTGGCGTCGAGGAGGCCGGCCCCGATTTCGACCATCTGATGGCGGGCGCCGACAACGCGCTCTACCTCGCCAAGAATGGCGGCCGCAACCGGGTGAGTTGCTTCAGAATGGCCATGCGGCTGGAGAAGATCGTCGAAGGCGGCGAGGAAAGCCGCCTCAGTCTTAGTAAGAACCGCGTCAGCCGCCTCTCAGTGCGCAGCCGCCCCGGACGCTATTGACGCTTTCGAAGCGGCAATCGCCTCGTCGATCGTGTCGAAGAAATGCACATGCGGTTCATTGAGCTTGTGCGCCTGCAGCATCGCGCGCGCATCGGCGCTTGCACCTGAGATCACGAAGCGCATGCCTCGCCGAGCCGCCTTGCGCGCCGTGCCCTCGATCACATTGGCCGCGGTCGAATCGATGAACGGCACTGCCGAGCAGTCGAGGATGAACACCTTGGCGGTGTCGGCGATGCGGTCGAGCACGCTGCCCACTGTCGATGCAGCGCCGAAGAAGAACACGCCATTGATGTGATAGGCGACGATATCCGGATCGCTATAGGGCAGGGGATGCTCTTCCGTCTCGCCATTGCCGAAGGCGACGCGCGCCGCGGCGCTGACTTTGATCGTTCGGCCCATCCGGTCGATGAACAGCACCGCGCCAAGCAGGAAGCCGGCGAGGATGCCTTCGGTCAGGTCGCGGAAAACCACGATCCCGAAAGTGACGATCAGCACCAGCGCATCACCGCGCGACGAGCGCAGCAGGGCGGCGATCGCCGGCTTTTCGACCATGTTCCATGTGACTGAGGCGAGCACACCGGCAAGGGCCGCGAGTGGGATATAGCTGGCGAGCGGTGCGAGGAAAGCCATGAACAGCACCACGAACAGCGCATGCACCATGCCCGATATGGGGGTGGCGGCGCCGGCGCGCACATTTGTCGCCGTGCGGGCGATTGTGCCGGTGACACAGATGCCGCCGAACAGCGCCGAGCCGACATTGGCGATGCCCTGGCCGACGAGTTCGACATTGGAGCGGTGACGCCGGCCGGTCATGCCGTCGGCAACGACGGCGGACAACAGCGACTCGATCGCCCCGAGCAGCGCGAAGGCCAGCGCATCCGGCAACACGGCCAGCACCTTGTCGGGCGAGAGATTCGGCAGGTGGGGCAGCGGCAGGGTGTTCGGTATGCCGCCGAACTTGGTGCCGATCGTTTCGACCGGCAGATGCAGCCCCCAGCCGAGCAGGCTGGCAACACCGACGGCAATCAACAGGTTCGGCCAGTGCGGTCGCAAGGCCCTCACGGCAAAGACGATGAATATGGTCACAGCAGCCAGCAGGCAGGCCGACGGATTGAGCGTCGCGCGCGCATCGAAGAGCGCAGCCAGCTTCGGGATCAGGTTGCCCGGTTCCTTGGCCAGCGTCAGCCCGAGCAACTGGCTGATCTGGCTGGAGAAGATGATGACGGCAATGCCAGCGGTAAAGCCGACCGTCACCGGATAGGGGATATATTTGATATAGGAGCCGAGCTTCAACCAGCCGGCAAGCGCCATGAACAGGCCTGACAGCGCGGTGGCGAGGATCAGTCCATCGACGCCGTGGCGGGCTACGGTCGCGGCGACCAGCACGATGAAGGCGCCGGCGGGACCGCCGATCTGGTGCCGGCTGCCGGAAAAGGCAGAGACGAGGAAGCCGCCGACGGCGGAGGTGTAGAGGCCCATTGCAGGCGTCACGCCGGAAGCGATGGCGATGGCCATGGACAGTGGCAGCGCGACGATCGCCACGGTCAATCCGGCAATGATGTCGGCCTTGGCCTTGTCGAGCGTGTAGCCCTCGTGCAGGACCGTCCAGAGTTTGGGAGAGAAAGGCGGATCGGTGAGTTGGATATCCATCGGCGGGGCTCGGAATCAGGTTGCGGATTTCGCTGGCATCGAAGCCTACGCCCGCGCCTGCGAACAACCTTTGACAATTGTCAACGCCGCCGAATTTTTTTGCCGCTTCCACGGTGGAAGCGATGATGGACTGCCGAAGGCGGCAGCAGGGCCGTTCGCAGTCAAGGCGCTCGCATCAGAGCTGGCGGGATTAATGGCTGTGTTCCGCGCTCGCCACTGAAATCCTAGACGCTCAATCCAAACCCCTGCATCAGCCGGCGCGTGGAAAAATCCGGCCTGCCGGAGGTGAGCACGGCGCGATCGGCATGGGCTGCTGCCTCCAGGCCATCGAGCGCCGGCACCAGCCGGCGTGCCTGGCGCGCGATCGCTTCGGCCGGGTCGATCCAGTCGACCGGCCAGGGTGCAAGTCGCCGGAAGACGTTGCCCATGAAAGGATAGTGCGTGCAGGCCAGCACCACGATATCGGTCTTGCGACCGTCCTCTTCATGGAAGCACTGGTTGATTTCCGCCGCCACGTCGGCGTCGGCAACGCTCTCGCCGCGGATATAGGCTTCCGCCATGCGTGCCAGGTTTTCCGAGCCGACCAGCCGCACATGGCACTGGCTGGCGAAGGACTGGATGAGATCGCGGGTATAGGCGCGCTTGACCGTGCCGGGTGTCGCCAGCACCGAGATCAGGCCCGAGCGGGTGCGCTCCGCGGCGGGCTTGATCGCCGGCACCGTGCCGACGAAGGTATGGTTGGGAAAAGCGGCGCGCAGGTCTGCGCCGGCCAACGTGAAGGCAGTGTTGCAGGCAATGACCGACACTTCGGGCTGATAGTCGCGCAAAAAGCCATCGAAGATTGCGAGCAGCCGCTGGCGCAATTCCGGCTCCGCCCAGTTGCCATAGGGGAAACCGGCATCGTCGGCGATATAGACGAAATTCCGTTCCGGCATCAGCACGCGCAGTTCGCGCAGCACGGTCAGGCCGCCAATGCCGGAATCGAACACCAGAACGGGCTTTGCGCTATTCGTCGTCATGCTCGAACTCATCCGGATTGCCGGCGCCGCGCGGACGCTTGCGCGAGAACCGGTCGAGGGAGGAAATGACACCGCGCACCACCTTGATCTCGGGCGAGGTGAAGGCGCGACGGGAGAAAACAGCGCGCAGGTTGTCGATCATTTTCGGCTTTTTGTGGTCCGGCCGGAAATAACCGCGCGCATCGAGCGCCTCTTCGATATGCTCGTAGAGGCCGATCAGCTCTTCCTTGGTCGCCGGTCTCTGGTCGACGGCCTGGAACGGCGTCTCGTCTTCGGCTTCCATGCTCTGCTTCATCCATTCGTAGGACATGAGCAGCACGGCCTGGGCGATGTTGAGCGAGGCGAAGGCGGGATTGACGGGGAAGGTGACGATCTCGTCGGCGAGCGCCACGTCCTCGTTGGAAAGCCCGGATTTCTCGCGACCGAAGAGGATGCCGACTTTCTCGCCGGCGTCATATTTCGTCTTCAACGTCCGCGACGCGACGATCGGCGAGCGCACCGGCTTGAAGCCGTCACGCACTCTGGCCGTCGTCGCATAGACGAAGTTGAGGTCGGCGATCGCCTCTTCGAGGGTAGGATAAACGATTGCGCCGTCGATCACATGGTCGGCCTTGCTGGCAGCGGCGCGAGCCTTGTCGCTCGGCCAGCCGTCGCGGGGCGCGACAAGCCTGAGTTCCGAAAGCCCGAAATTGGCCATGGCGCGCGCCACCATGCCTATATTCTCGCCAAGCTGGGGTTCGACGAGGACGATCACCGGCCCGCCGATGATCAGTTCGAGTTCGCTATTGGTGCCGGACATTCTCTGCCTTCATGTGATTTTTCGGCTCCCTCGCATATTTTGCAGCGACATGAAAGCGGCCAGCAATCAACGCGGCGGTTCGTAAAGCCGGTCCGCCTGGTTTTGAGCGATGTTGGCCATCAATACCTTGATCGAATCCTTCTTGCCATTGTCCTCATAAGTGGCGATGTCGTCGATAACGTCACGTCCGTCCTGCTGAATGATATCGATATAGATTGCCGTGCGCTCATTCGGATCGCCGCCGTCAAAGCAGCCGAAATGGGCAAAGGAAACTTCGTATTGGCGCATCGGACCGTGAGCCTCGAACAGATGCATATCGATCTTGTCGGGCGTGCAACTGTCCTGCGCTTGAACGATGACGTCGAAATCGAATGGTGTGTCGCCGTTTTGGTAGATCGGATGCTTCATTGCCGCCCGGTAGAGTTTGACGAAATCGGCGCTATAGAGGCGCTTCAGCCGGTCCTCGCTGAAGATCGATCCGAGCTTCGGCTCCTTGACCGACCAGAAGGTTGTGGTGACATCCATCACCTCATGGATGGGAGAGGGAATGTCATCCGCCAGGGCAGGCGACGCCAGCGACAGCAAAGCCAGGATCGCGGCGCCGGCCCGCATCTATTGCTGGCCGCTCTTGATGATGTCGTTCATCTCCACCATCAGCGAATCCCATTTGCCGTCATTGTTGCGATGGATGTCGTTAATGACGGGTTCGCCATCCTCCACGACAACGTCGAACTTTAGCTGGCTAATTTTGTCCCGACTAGCATCATCGGCGCAGGTCCACATCTTGAAGCTGGCATCGACTACGGTGACGCCATCCTTTTCGTCCTCGCCGGCAACCTTGATGTCCTTGAGCGGGCAGCCGTCCTGGCTCGAGGTGATCACGTCATAGTCGAATGGCGAATCGCTGCCGTCATAGACCGGATATTTCGAAGCCTGCTTGTAGGTCGCGACGAATTTCTTGGAGAAATCACGGTCGATCTTGTCGAAATAGTCGGGGCCGTTGGCGTCGGTCGTCTCCCATCGCGCCTTGGCGATGTCGATGATCCGGTTGACCGGCTCGATCGCCGTGCCCCCGGCCAAGGCCGCAATCGGGACGAAGGCCGCGAACACGGCGATTGCCGACAGGTGCCTCATTACTTGGCCGGCTCCTGTACCTTCTTCTGCTGCTGATCCGGGGTCGTCTGATCCTGGTCCTGATCGGAAGGACTATCCTCTTCGTCCTGCGGCATCTGGCCGCCATTCTTGGCGAGGTCCTGCATTTCCTTGAGCAACGAATCCGGCTTGCCGTCGGTGACACGGTGGATGTCGGAGATCACCGGCTTGCCGTTTTCCGTGATCACGTCGAAATGATCCTCCGAGATGGCATCCTTGTTCGGATCGTCGTCATAGCAGGTCATCAGCTTGAACGTGACCTTGACATCGGTGACGCCGGCCGTTTCAGCCCCGGTGGTGATATTGACCTCCTTGAGCGGGCAGCCGTCCTGGCCATTGGTGATCACGTCATAGCCGAAGGGGCCGCTCGCTTCGTCATAGATCGGGTGCTTGGCCGCTGCGCGATAGGCATCGGAAAATGCCTTGCTGTAGAGCACATCGAGCCGCGAAGCGTCGAAATAGTCCTGGCCCTCGACTTTGGGGTCGTCGTTCCACAGCGCCACGGCAAGATCCATTACCGCCTTGACGGGCGTTTGCGGATCGGCGGCCAAAACAGGCGAACCGATCATGAGAAAAAGGACGGCGGTCAGTGCCCTGTACATGGAGGTTCCTGTCTGTTGATTCCGGCGGATGGACGTGAGGGAAACAGAGTTTGAAAATTCCGTCAATTCGATGGCGCGCGGCAATCAATCATTTGCCTCTTTCGTCTGCGGTGCTATAGCCGGACATCCGCCATGCTCCGGCCGCACACTCCCACCGCGGCGAAACCAAGAGGTAGATTTCATGAGCAAGATCAAGGTTGCAAACCCCGTTGCCGATCTCGACGGCGACGAGATGACCCGTATCATCTGGCAGCTGATCAAGGACAAGTTGATCCATCCCTATCTCGATCTGGAAATCGATTATTTCGACCTCTCTGTGGAACACCGCGACGCCACCGCCGACAAGGTCACCGTCGATGCGGCCAATGCGATCAAGAAATATGGCGTCGGCATCAAATGCGCGACGATCACGCCCGACGAAGCGCGCGTCAAGGAATTCAACCTCAAGGAAATGTGGAAGAGCCCGAACGGCACGATCCGCAACATTCTCGGTGGCGTGATCTTCCGCGAGCCGATTATCTGCAAGAACGTGCCGCGCCTGGTGCCCGGCTGGACGCAGCCGATCRTCGTCGGCCGTCACGCCTTCGGCGACCAATATAAGGCCACGGATTTCAAAATGCCCGGCAAGGGCAAGCTGACGATGAAGTTCGAGGGCGAGGACGGCACCATCATCGAGAAGGAAGTCTATAAGTCTCCGGGTCCCGGCGTCGCCATGGGCATGTATAATCTCGATGAATCGATCAGGGAATTCGCCCGAGCCTCGCTGATGTATGGCCAGATGCGCAAATGGCCGGTCTACCTGTCGACCAAGAACACCATCCTCAAGGTCTATGACGGCCGCTTCAAGGACATTTTCCAGGAAGTCTTCGAGACCGAGTTCAAGCCGGAATTCGACAAGCTCGGCATCGTCTATGAACATCGCCTGATCGATGACATGGTCGCCTCGGCGCTGAAATGGTCCGGCGGCTACATCTGGGCTTGCAAGAACTATGACGGTGACGTCCAGTCCGACACAGTGGCGCAGGGTTTTGGTTCGCTAGGCCTCATGACCTCCGTGCTGCTGACCCCGGATGGCAAGACCGTGGAAGCCGAAGCCGCCCACGGCACCGTCACCCGTCACTATCGCCAGCATCAGAAAGGTCAGGAAACCTCGACCAACTCGATCGCCTCGATCTTCGCCTGGACCCGCGGTCTCGCCCATCGCGCCAAGCTCGACGACAATGCCGAACTGGCAAAATTCTGCGCAACGCTGGAAAAGGTCTGCGTCTCGACCGTCGAGTCCGGTTTCATGACCAAGGACCTGGCGCTGCTCATCGGTCCTGACCAGCCGTGGCTTTCCACCACAGGCTTCCTCGACAAGATCGACGAGAACCTGAAGAAGGCGATGGCAGCCTGATCTGCCGCACATCGTGACTGCAAAACCCGGCCTCGTTGGGAGCCGGGTTTTTCTTTCTCTCGGATCTGATGCTCGCGGGCCGCAACCGGCAGCGGCGTCGATATCTTACCTGCTCCGGTGACGGAGCAAGATGTTCGGTCCTCTGTTTTCGGGGCTCTTTATCACTGCAGCAACCGCAGCATATTCAGCGGCGTGGCATTGGCTACGCCGAGCGCCGTGCTGGCAAGCGATTGCTGTACATCGACAGCCTTGATCTTGGACGCTGCCTCGTCGAGATTGGCATCCACCAGCCGCCCGACGCCTTTATCCTGCGTATCCTGCAGGTCCACGACGAAGGAGCTCTGCATCTTGATGCGCGAGGCGAGCGAGCCGAGGCCGGCGGCGGCATCGGTCATGGCCATCAGCATCCGCTCGGTCACACCGAGCATTTCGTCGACCTGACCGGCGGTGGTGTTCTGGTCGAGCTTGAATTCGGTATGGGCCGGCGTGTTGCGGCCTTTGATGATCACCCAGTCGGTGGAGGCGCCCTCGGCGGCCGCATAGGCTGCATTGGTCAGGATGCCGCCCTGGCTGTTCTCGTCGATCAGATGGTTGGTGCCCACCGCGTTGATCATTGAATAAGTCAACAGCTTCACAGACACCGTGCCGTCGCCATTGCGGCTGAATGAGCCCACAACCTGATGATCCTGGTCGTCGGCCGCACTTGTCCGGTCGAGCCAGTTGACGCCGTTGAACTGGGAGGAATCGACGATCGAATAGAGCTGCTGGCGCAACTCGGTCACTTCATTGTTGATCTTGACCTTGTCGACGCCGGCCTCGCGGGCGTCGACAAGTTTGTCCTTGATCTGCTGCACCACCCAGATGGCATTGGTCATGCCGTTATAGGCAACGCCCACGGCAGCCTCGCCCATGCCGAGTGAATCCTGCGCAGCGGCCAGCGCCTTGTTGTCGGATTTCATCGTGGTCGCGATCGACCAATAGGCCGTATTGTCCTCGGCGGTCTTGACCCTCAGGCCGGTGCTGAGCTGCTGCTGGGTAGAAAGACGTGTAGCGTCGATCTGTCGCAACTGCGCGACGGCGCCAATCGCGCCCGCGTTGGTCATTATGCTGGTCATGGCGACTTCCGAACTCAATACTTGGACGATACAAATGCCTGACTGTCCCGGATTCCGTCGGCTGAGCGTCATGCAACGATCGGCGGAAACTTATCCGGTATGGTTAATATAGGATGCAGGGACATGCTTAAGACCGGGTTAAATGGAGGACGGGAAAATGGAAAATTGCCGAATTTCAAGCTCCTTCAATGTCGCCTGATTGACAAATTTATCGATAATTACAGTCACTTATAGGATAATTACGAACCGGATTCGACGCGCCGGAAGCGAAAGGGAACCAAGAAATGTCGAAACGGCTGCGTGAACCGGAGGAACAGCGGGCACATGCTCGCGGCTGCCTGCTTGGTCAGCTTGCGGGTGACGCTCTCGGCAGCCTGGTCGAGTTCCAGAGCGCGGAGCAGATTCGTGAGAGCTACCCGAATGGCGTGCGCCTGCTGGCCGACGGTGGCTGCTGGAGCACCATAGCCGGCCAGCCCACCGATGATTCGGAGATGGCGCTGGCGCTCGCTCGCACGCTTCTCGAACACGGTGCTTACGTCCAGGATGCTGCGCGCGATGCCTACCGGGCCTGGCTCGATTCCGTTCCCTTCGACGTCGGCATGACGACGTTCAACGGGCTAAGATATATGCCTGATCATGAAAGCCAGGCCAATGGCGCGCTGATGCGGATCAGTCCGCTCGGCATTTTCGGCGCCATTCGCCCGGTTGACGAGCTCGCCGAATGGGCGAGGCGGGATGCCTATATCACCCATCCCAACCGCGTCTGCGTCGACATCAACGTGCTTTTCGTGCTGGCGATTGCACATGCCATTGCCGCGCCGGTGACCGCGGAGGAACTTTACGGAATGATCGACGGCTGGTCTGCCGAATGGTCGGTCAGGCCAGAGGTGCGCGAGGTAGTTCGCGCCGCGCGCCACGCGCAGCCGCAAGACTATATCACCCATCAGGGCTGGGTGCTGATCGCTTTCCAGAACGCGCTCTGGCAATTGCTGCATGCGCCCAGCCTGGAAGAGGGAGTCGTCGACACGGTGATGCGTGGCGGCGATACGGACACCAATGCCGCGATTTGCGGTGCCCTGCTGGGTGCGGTCCATGGTCATGGCGCCATTCCGGCGCAATGGGAGACGAAAATCCTCACCTGCCGGCCGGAAAAGGGCAGGCCCAATGTCCTGCGCCCGCGGCCATCCATCTACTGGCCCGTCGACGCGCTCGACCTGGCCGAGACCCTGCTCGAAGATTGACCGGCGACCGCATGACCCATCTCGCCATCCTCATTCTCGGCGGCTATGGCATCTTCGGCGGCCGTCTCGCCGATCTGCTTGCCGATGATCCACGGCTGACGCTGATTATCGCCGGTCGCTCGCTCGACAAGGCTCGGGCTTTTTGCCAGGGACGGACCGCTACGGCCCGGCTGGTACCGGCGGCGCTCGATCGCAACGGCGACGTCGAGAGATCACTTGACGAGATGCGGCCCGATATCCTTGTGGACGCGACCGGCCCGTTCCAGGTCTACGGTGATGATCCCTACCGCTTGGTCAAAGCCTGCCTGCGCCGTGGCGTCCACTATCTCGACTTCGCCGACGGGAGCGCCTTTGCCAGTGGAATGCGCGGCTTCGATGCGGAGGCCAAGGCGAAAGGCCTGTTCGTCTTGTCGGCGGTCAGCAGTTTCCCGGTGCTGACGGCAGCCGTCGTCCGCCATCTTGGCGCGGATTTCGCCGCGGTCACCGATGTCGAGGCCGGCATCGCGCCATCGCCTTTCGCGGGCGTCGGGCCGAATGTCATCCGCGCGATCGCAAGCTATGCAGGTCGGCCGCTGCAGTTGCGCCGAAATGGTCGGTCGCAGACCGCTTTTGGAATGACCGAGTCTCGGCGCTTCGTCATCGCCGTACCCGGGCATCTGCCGCTCCATTCCCGACGTTTCTCGCTCGTCGATGTGCCCGATCTCCGGATGATTCCCGATGCCATGCCCGAACTGCAATCGATCTGGGTCGGTGCCGCACCGGTGCCTGAGATTTTTCTGCGTGCGCTGAATGGCCTCTCCGCGCTGGTGCGGCGAAAACTCTTTCCGGGGTTGTTGTGGCTGGCGCCGCTCTTCGATTTCGTCATCAACCACTGCCGTTGGGGCGAGCATCGGGGCGGCATGTATGTCGCTGCGGATGGGATAGGTCGGGACGGCAAAGCACGCCGCGCCGAATGGCATCTGCTTGCCGAAGGTTCTGACGGACCGCTCATCCCGTCGATGGCGATTGCGGCCATCATCGGCAAGGCTTTGGCCGGCGCAATGCTGCCACCCGGCGCCCGTGTCGCCACGGAGGCGCTGGAATTGGCCGACTACGATGCCGTCTTCGCTGGCCGAACGATCCATACCGGCATCCGCGTGCCGATGGCCCAGGCAGAGCCGCTTTACCGTCGCGTGCTGGGTTCGGCCTGGGAACATCTGCCGCAACCGATCCAGGACCTGCATTCGGTCGCGGACGAACGGCATTTTTCCGGGCGCGCCGCAATCGATCGCGGCAAGGGATGGATCGGGCGCCTGCTTGCAGCATTCTATCGCTTCCCGGCAGAAGGCGCGGACGTCCCTGTCGCTGTGACGCTCAAACGGCAGGACGACGGCGAACGCTGGCAACGCAGTTTTGCCGGAAAACTATTTTCCAGTTGGCAATATGAGGGCCAAGGCAGAGGCCGCCATCTGGTCGAAGAGCAGTTCGGCCCCGTCACCGTCGGCCTCGCGCTCGTTCTCAACGACGACCGGCTGAACTATGTCGTGCGGCGATGGTCATTCCTGGGCATTCCGATGCCACGCTTCTTGGCGCCCTGCGGCACGACCTTCGAATATGTCGCGCAAGGCCGCTTCCATTTTCATGTCGAGATCGCCCATCCCTGGTTCGGCCTCATTGTCCGTTATCGCGGCTGGCTTGAGGACGCACTAAAGTCGCCGGCGAATTGCGAGGCCGCGCCCGACCGGAAAGATGTATAATACCAGTCTGTATCGAGTGTGGGCTGCCACAATCGATACAAGGGGGTGACAGACTTCCACAGCCGGCCGGCTGGCTTCGATCTTCGAGCCGGTTGTCAAACGGCTACCAAGCTCGATCATTGCAAAAGCACGTGTGGAAGCTGGTAGCGCGGCGAAAAACCCAGTCCTCAGGCCAGGGCCGCGTTTGGCGGCTCGGCTGGACCTTTTGATTTCGCAACGCCTCGCACAAAATCGTCGACAAACGAGGCGAGTGACGCCCAATCGGTGAACTCGTAATCGCGGCTGGAATCCACCGGGGCGCCGCGACTGTCGGCAAGTCGGCGCGCCATCCAGCGCTTGAAAAAGTCATATTCGATATAGCGCAGCGCACCTGCAGCGTGATGGACGAGCGTCGGCGACCAGCCGCTCTCAGCCAAAAGCCGTTCGGCAATCCCTTGTGCTTCGGTCCGTTCGTCTTCGTTCTGGCTGACGATCGACAGCGACACCGAGACGAAGGCGGACGGAACGGCATTGAGCCACTCAGCTTCGCGACGCACGAAATCCGCGAGCGCGGACGGGTAGCGGCTCGCATGGATCGGCGCGCAAAGGATGACGCCGTCGGGCTGTTCGAGCGTATGTTCGTACATGTCCGAGATGTTCATGATGAGGACGCGGTCGCCGCCGTTTTCGATCGTACTGGCGATCGTCTCAGCGATCTTGCGCGTCTGGCCTTCGACGGTCGTATAGGCGATGAAATATTTCATGAGCCTGTCTTTCACGTTGATCGGCAGCTTGCGCTTGAGGCCTGCCTTCGGCTTTGACGGAGATCAATCACCCGTCATTTTTGTGAAATCGCGCAAGCCCCAGCATTTTGTCCCACGCCTGCTGATAGTCGGATTGGGCGCCACAAGCCTGTGGGTAGCGTCCATTTCGCTCGCGCGATCAGGCGAATCCTTGCTATGACAGCGATTGGCGGACGACGAGGAAGGCAATGACGGCAGGCATCGATATGGGCAAGGGTTCGGGCGGCGAACGCTCGATGCTCGATCTTGAGGAATTGCTGGCGACGCGCCTCCTGGTGCAAGGCAATTCCGGGTCGGGCAAGTCGCATCTCTTGCGCCGCCTGCTCGAACAATCCGCCGGCTGGGTGCAGCAGGTGATCGTCGATCCCGAAGGCGATTTCGTCACGCTTGCCGATCGCTACGGCCATGTGGCAATCGAGGGCGAACGCACCGAGGCGGAACTCGTCGGTATCGCTGCTCGGGTGCGCCAGCATCGCGTCTCTTGCGTACTGTCGCTCGAAGGTCTCGACGCCGAAGAGCAGATGCGCATGGCGGCCATCTTCCTCAATGCCCTTTTCGATGCCGATCGTGATTTCTGGTATCCGGTTCTGGTCGTCGTCGACGAAGCCCAGCTCTTTGCACCGGCGGCAAGCGGCGAAGTGGCCGACGAAGTGCGGCGGCTGTCGCTTGGCGCCATGACCAACCTCATGTGCCGCGGGCGAAAGCGCGGGCTCGCCGGTGTCATCGCCACCCAGCGGCTCGCCAAGCTCGCCAAGAATGTTGCCGCCGAAGCCTCGAACTTTCTGATGGGCCGCACTTTCCTCGATATCGACATGGCCCGCGCCGCCGACCTGCTCGGCCTCGATCGCCGCCAGGCGGAAATGTTCCGCGACCTGCCGCGCGGCTCCTTCGTCGCCCTTGGCCCGGCGCTGACCAAGCGGCCGGTCAAGGTCGAGATCGGCACGGTCGAAACCTCCGCGCGGTCGTCGAGCCCCAAGCTGATGCCGCTGCCGGAGGCGAGTGCCGATGCCGCCGATCTGATCCTGACGCCGGATCCGGCCGAATTCGCCAGGCCGATCCCGCGCTACATCCAGCCGGCGCCGCGCCCGTCGACCGACATCATGGCCGAGCTATCCCGTCCGCGCTCCGAGGAAGCAGAACCTGTCGAGACGCGTCCAAAACGCGCTGAACTGACGCCGGAAGAGCGCGACGAATTGATCGCTGGCGCGCTTGCCGATGTGCTTGCCGGCGCCGACTCCGCCTTCCGCAGCGATGCCGAACTCTACCAGGATTTCCTTGTCCGCTGCCGCATCCGGCGGCTCTCGGGCACCACGGTATCGCTGCCGGATTTCCGCTTCCGGCTTGCCGTGAACCGCTCCGGCGCCGACGAGGAGATGCAGGCATCCGAAGCCTGGGGCAGGGCACTCGAGCTCAGCCATGCCGTCGCCGATGACCTCAAGGCCGTGTTCCTGATGCTCGCCAATGCCGCGCTATGCGGCCATCCATGCCCCTCGGACGCCGCTATCGCCCGTAGCTACGGCACCCATTCGGTGCGCCGCGCCCGCCGCCTGATCGGCTATTTCGAGGAGCAGAGCCTGGTCGTCGTCCACCAGGACCGCGCCGGTCACCGGATCGTCGCCTTCCCGGATCTCGGCGTCGAGACCGCACCGGGCAATCCGGATGCGCCCGAGGTTGAAGGCCGGCTTGCGGCCGAGTGAAACCCAAAACCATTGCAGACGAGACGCCGCTGCGTGTTGCGGCAGCCCCTTTTCCATTTACCAGTCAGCTGCTGGCGCGAAGTAGATCAACGTTGGCGACATCGCCGACGTAGGCAAACTGCGTGCCGCTAGCCTCCGCGGTGGGCGTGACTGCCTGCCAGTTGAATTTCGAGATTTATCCGTCCCCAGAACGCCGCATGCAGGCTCTTCTTGGCGGCTGCCAAGAAGAGCGATTTCGGCTTGCCGAGAAAAAGATATAAAAAGATATATCGAAATCTTGAAATCCAGAGTACGAAAAGATATATCGAAATCGTATCGAAACACGATTGGAGATATCAGATGTTTGGACATTTCAGAGGACGATGTGACCACGGCGGCCATGATCGCTTCGATTTTGCGCGACGGAGCGGCTTCGGCCATCCGTTCTTCAGCCACGATGAGGACAGCGGCTTCGGCCCCGGTCCTGGCGGGCCGTTCAGCCGCGGTGGGCGCTTCTTCGAACACGGCATGCTGCGGCTTGTGATCCTGGCGCTCGTCGCCGAACAGCCGCGCCACGGCTACGAAATCATCAAGGAGCTCGAAGAGCGGACATCAGGCCTTTACGCGCCGAGCGCCGGCGTCATCTACCCGACGCTGACGCTGCTCGAAGAAACCGGTGACATCGAGGTCCAGGCGACGGATGGAGCCAAGAAGCTCTATACCGCCACCGAAGCCGGGCGGGCGACACTTGAGGAAAATCGCAAAGCGATAGACGCAGTGTTCGCACGCTTCGAGGCGATCCGGTCAGCCGCCAAGCCGGAGCGCGATCCGCGCATCATGCGCGCCATCGACAATTTCCGGACGGCACTGGCGATGAAGGCGCGCAGCGGCAATCTCTCGACGGAGCAGATCAGCACACTGACGAAGCTGCTCGATGAAACCGCACGCAAGATCGAGGAAATCTGACCATTTCCTCGACCAAAGTCCCGGGCGCCCGGGACTTGCCATTATCGGGCAGCCGTCGAATCGTTTGGATAATAGAGCGACGGGCGCTTAATCGATCTCGATGCCCAGTTCCGTCCGCACTTTCTTCGTCAGCCCTTTTGCGACCAGCTTGTAGGACCGCCGGATATACGTTTCGAGATCGTCCCGTGGCAGTTCGGCCTTTTCCGCAACCGTTATCCATTGCCGTTTGGCGAAATAGGGTGCCTGCTGGATGTCATCCATGGCCGTGAGGATTTCGAATGTCTCCTCGGTGCATTTGAACACGATCTGCTCGCCGCGGCCACCCCATTGGCTGAGCAGCGTAAACACCTTGCCGCCAACCTTGGCGACCCGCGATTCCCACTGGTCGACGAATGTGACGCCGGCGAGCGATCCCGCAAACGCGTCGAACCCTTTCTTCTCGAACAGCGACATAGGACCTCCCGATTCTGTTTTATGTCAGCTTGGCGCAGCCACGACCCGTGTTCAATCGGAATCGAGATGCCGTCAGCCGTGTGCGACCTTCTCGTTGCGCGTCGCCCACATCGAGCCGAAAACGCCGGCCGCCAGCAGCGCCATGGTCACGCCAAGCGACAGCATCGGCGGGATCTTGGCGATGCCGAGCATGTCGGCAACGAAGATCTTCGAACCGACGAAGATCAGCACCGCGGCAAGCGCGTATTTCAGATAGGCGAAGCGATGCACCAGAGCGGCAAGTGCGAAATAGAGAGCACGCAGGCCGAGAATGGCGAAAATGTTGGACGTGTAGACGATGAACGGGTCGGTGGTGATCGCGAAGATCGCCGGGATCGAGTCGACGGCAAAGACGAGGTCGGCGAGTTCGACCATGATCAATGCCAGCAGCAGCGGCGTGATCAAGGTCTTCAGTCGACCCGACTTCGGGTCTGCCTCACGGACGGCAAATCGCTCGCCGTGCAGCTGTTGCGTTACCGGCAGATGCCGGCGCAGGAAGGTCAGCACCGCATTGTTTCCGAGATCGGTCTCATGGCCCGACGAAAACAGCATGCGAATGCCGGTGATCACCAGGAAACCGGCAAACAGATAAAGAACCCAATGAAAATTCTCGACGATCGCCGCCCCGCCGGCAATCATGATGCCGCGCAACACGATCACGCCCAGAATGCCGTAGAGCAGTACCCGATGCTGGTATTGGCGTGGGATGGCAAAATAGGAAAAGATGGTGGCGATGATGAAGATATTGTCCATCGCCAGCGATTTCTCGACCACGAAGCCGGTGAGATATTCAAGCGCCGGCTGCTGGCCGGATTGATACCAGACAAAGCCGCCGAACATCACGCCGACCGTGATATAGAAGGCGGAAAGCACGAGGCTCTCCTTGATGCCGATCTCGCGCGAACTCTTGTGGAGCACGCCGAGGTCGAGCGCCAGAAGGGCGAGCACGAGCGACAGGAACACGGCCCACATCCAGGCGGGCGTGCCGAACAGATCGAGATTAAGGAAGTGCATCAGTCAACCAGGACCGGGCGGCGGTTGGCTTGCAGGACCCGACATCACGTGATGCCCGGAATTCACGCCAGAGGGGCCCGGATCCTTGGTGCCCATCGCAATTGGGAAGCGTGCGATCGGCTTTCAAGGGCGGGGGCAGGAATTTCCCGCTCAAGACGTTGACAATTCTGAAACAAGCTCATAGAAGCCGCTCAACTCCGGGCCGCAATGCCCGGTGTTTCGTTTCTTTTGGCCTGCAAGCCGGAGGAAGCAGAGCATGTCCCGTGGCTTCTCCATTCGCGAATGCGAGAAACCTGTCAGAGGCGGCCGCAAGGCAGTCTCAGAGGAGGGCGTGTTTCCTTGAACAATAAGCGCGGTTTTTGACCGCTTGATAACAGAAAGGAAATACGATGAGCAAACGCGCATCGTCTAAGTACAAGATCGACCGCCGCATGGGCGAGAATATCTGGGGCCGCCCGAAGTCCCCGGTCAACCGCCGCGAATACGGCCCCGGCCAGCACGGCCAGCGCCGCAAGGGCAAGCTTTCCGACTTCGGCGTGCAGCTGCGTGCCAAGCAGAAGCTCAAGGGCTACTACGGCGATATCTCCGAGAAGCAGTTCCGCGCCACCTACGAAGAAGCGTCGCGCCGCAAGGGCGATACCCCGGAAAACCTGATCGGCCTGCTCGAATCGCGCCTCGACGCCATCGTCTACCGCGCCAAGTTCGTGCCGACCATTTTCGCGGCCCGCCAGTTCGTCAACCACGGCCACGTCAACGTCAACGGCGTGCGTGTCAATATCGGTTCCTACCGCTGCAAGGCCGGCGACGTGATCGAAGTGCGCGAAAAGTCCAAGCAGCTGGTTATCGTGCTCGAATCGGTCGGTCTCGCTGAGCGCGACGTTCCGGATTATATCGAAGCCGACCATTCCAAGATGAAGGCCACTCTGGCCCGCGTCCCCGGCCTCGCCGACGTTCCGTATCCGGTCATCATGGAACCGCATCTGGTCATCGAATTCTATTCGCGCTGATCCCTTTTCAGCCGATCAAGACGGAAAAAGCCGCCTCTCAAGGGCGGCTTTTTTCATGTTCCTTTTCGCGTTCTACACGGCGCCTCTCGTTTCGATCACGAAGGTTCGAACGCAAGTGATTTGAATCTTCGGAGATTTTGCGGATGCTGCGAGCCCACGCTGGTCTCTTGCCGAGAGACCGGTAGCCGAGGCATAACCGGATGGTTGGCGCTGAAATGAAAGAAGTCCATGATCCGCAATACAACCCGCTCCTGGGGCCTCGTCTCGGTTCTCTTCCACTGGATCATGGCCGCGCTGTTTCTCTGCCAGTTCGCGCTCGGCTGGTACATGGTCGGCCTGATGAACATCAAGGATGTGCTGGAGCAGTACAATCTCTACCAACTGCACAAATCGGTCGGCTTCACCATTCTGGGTCTGGCCATTCTACGCCTCGCCTGGGCGCTGACATCGAAACGCCCGAAACTGCCCGACACCATGCCAGGCGGCGAAAGGCAGCTGGCAAACGGCGCCCATGTCGCGCTCTATGTGGCACTGTTCGTCGTGCCGCTGACCGGTTGGGCTGTCGTGTCGACCTCGACGCTGCCGATCGCCACCTGGTATTTCCACCTGTTCGTCATTCCTTCGCTGCCGCTTGGCGTGTCGCGGAGCGCCGAACAGATGTGGACCAGCATCCACGGCTTTCTTGCCTATACCGCCATCTTCCTGGCCGCGGTACACATCCTCGCCGCGCTCAGGCATCATTTTCACCACAAGGACGCGATATTGCTCCGCATGCTGAGGCCCGGTTACGCGGGCAAGGAAGGCGCGCCCGAATAGACATACTGGAGTTCCCATGCTGAAATCGGCCGTTACCGCACTCGTCGTCGTCCTGTCGACCGCAACCGCCCATGCCGACGAGCTTTCAGACGTGGCGGGCCGTTACCGGGTCCTGTCATCATCGCATATCCATTTTTCCGTGGCCCAGGCCGGCGGCGCCTCGATCGAGGGCGAATTCCGCCAGTTCAAGGGCGTGTTCCAGATCGACAAGGCGATCGGGCGCTCGAAGGTGGAGTTTTCGCTGCTGCCGGCGAGCGTCACGGCCGCCGATCCGCGCATCGAGGAATTCATCAAGTCCGAACCGGTTTTCGACGTCGCCGAGCATCCGACGGTGAGCTTCAGATCCACCACCGTGGCACGCACGGGCGGCAACAGCGCCAGCATCGACGGCCAGCTCTCGGCCAAGGGCGTCACGCGACCGACGAAGTTTTCGATCACCTTCAAGGGACAGCAAGGCAAAATGCTGAAATTCCACGTCACCGGCAAACTGTCGCGCGCCATGTTCAACATGGATGTCGGCACGCCGATCTATTCCAACATGGTGGTGCTGGACATGGACCTGGTCGGGCAGAAGATGTGAAACGAATGAATCCCGTTGCTTCAGGCGAAATTCGACCTAGAATGAAAATTTCAACGAGGTAAAATCTTTTGAGCCAGTCGAAGAGCGATATCGATATCTTGGTATTGGGAACGGTGAATGCCCCGTACGCCCGGAAATTGGGTGGCGACGAGCTTGCAGAGGCAATTCTAAACTTGTCGCTGGYCAAGGAGGCGGCAGGGCCGGTATCGTCCTTCTTCTATGACGTTCCGGTTGCTTTGCAGAAACAGTTCGCGATCGCTCATGGCCTGTCTGAAGCGGCTTTAGCGCAATTGGCAGCGCAGTTCACGACATGGTCTGGTCAGCCTTGGCCAGGTGCCGCGGCGGCTTGATGCTGACGGACTGGTCAAAGCTTTTCGCAATCGCCTGCGATGTGATCGATCAGGTGAATTCCGAGTTTCCGATCATCGAGGAGTGGACGCTGGGCGGCGGCACGGCTTTGATGCTGCAAATCCACCACCGTCATAGCCACGACGTCGATATCTTTATTGAAGACGGGCAGTTGCTGGCTTTTCTTGATCCGAGGAAGGCAACTTTCCGCTTTGAAATCATGCCGAGAAATTACGGAGGAGATGGCAGCACATTTCAAAAGCTTGTCTTTGCGGAACTTGGCGAAGTCGACTTCATCGTCAGCCGTCAAGTCACATCACGCCCGTTTTCCAAGACTCTGATCGAAGGCCGGCAGATATTGTTGGAGACTGTCGGAGAGATTATCGCCAAGAAGATTTTCCACCGAGGTGCCAACATCACGCCGCGCGACATCTTCGATCTGGCTGCCGCCGCTTTTGTTTTTCGATCGGATGTGGACGCTGCTCTCGCCGATGTAGTCGAAAAAGTCCCATTGGCGATCGCGGCAATCGAAAGGCAAAATCGCGACTATCTCGAAAGTGTCATCAGTGATCTACAGATCTTGCCGTCGTTCGAACATTTGCAACATTCGGCGGTCGACCATGCTCTTGCGGTTCTTCGGAGCGCGGCCTCGAAACATCCTTGACGCATCGCAGCAATAGGCTATTGCCTCATCGACCCATTTCCACCGAAGGCACATGCCTATGCTGACCACCAATCCGGATGCTCCGCGCGACGACGAAGATGGCCTTGGCTTTGCCGGCGACTCGATGATGGAAGCGCTCTACCGGCATGCGCCGCAATCGAGCAATTTCAACAAGCTGAGAAAGCGCCTGATGCGCAATCTGCGCCAGGCGATCGATGATTTCGGCATGCTGAACGGCCAGAAGCGTTGGCTTGTCTGCCTATCGGGCGGCAAGGATTCCTACGGCCTGCTGGCGCTGCTCCTGGAACTCAAATGGCGCGGCCTGCTGCCGGTCGACCTTCTGGCCTGCAATCTCGACCAGGGACAGCCGAATTTCCCGAAACATATCCTGCCGGATTATCTGAATTCCCTCGGCGTCGCGCATCGCATCGAATACCGGGACACCTATTCGATCGTGAAGGAGAGGGTGCCGGAAGGAGCCACCTATTGCTCGCTCTGCTCGCGGCTGCGCCGCGGCAATCTCTATCGTATCGCGCGCGAGGAGGGTTGCGAGGCCGTGGTGCTCGGCCATCATCGCGAGGATATCCTCGAAACCTTCTTCATGAATTTCATCCATGGCGGCCGCATGGCGGCGATGCCGCCGAAACTGCTGAATGACGAAGGCGACCTGATGGTCATGCGGCCGCTCAGCTTCTGCGCCGAGGACGATCTCGCCCGCTTCGCCGCGGCCATGCAGTTCCCGATCATCCCCTGCGACCTCTGCGGCTCGCAGGATGGCTTGCAGCGCAATGCGATGAAGGCGATGCTCAGCGACATCGAGACACGCATGCCCGGTCGCAAGGATGTGATGCTGCGCGCGCTCGGCCATATCAACCCGTCGCACATGCTCGATCCGAAACTCTTCGAATTTGCCGGGCTGACGCGATGAATTTTGCCGATCATGACATTGATTTCCTGCGTGCAATCGTGCGCGAGGCAGGCGAGACCGAAATCCTGCCGCGTTTCCGCGCGCTGGGCAGCGGCGACATCAGCGAGAAGAAATCCTCGATCGATCTCGTCACCGATGCCGACCTGCTGGCGGAAAAGCACATTACCGCCCGGCTCAAGCAGCGTTTCCCAAATGCATTGGTTCTCGGCGAAGAGGCCTACGAGACCAATCCGGGGCTGCTCTCGGCACTTCCCGACGCGGATCTCGCTTTCGTCATCGATCCGGTCGACGGCACCTTCAATTTCACCGCCGGCCTGCCGGTCTTCGGCACCATCCTCGCCGTCGTCGTCAAGAGCGAGACCGTTGCCGGCCTGATCCATGATCCGGTGCTGGGCGATACGTTGGTCGCGACCAAAGGGGCAGGGACGCGCCTGATATCGTATGCCGGCACGGAGACAATCGCCAAGGTGATGGCGCCGCGCGCTTTGTCGCAAATGGTCGGTACGATCTCGATCAACGACATCGATCGCCAGGACCGCACCCGTATCGCCGGCAATCTCTGCAAGACGAAGATGGCCTTCGGCTATAACTGCTCGGCATACGAATATTGGCTGACGGCGACCGGCAAGGTCGACTTCATCGGCCATTTCAAGCTGATGCCCTGGGACCATCTGGCCGGCGTGCTGATCCACCAGGAGGCCGGCGGTTATACAGCCAAACACGATGGCTCGCCCTATCGACCCGGCGAAACCGAGGGTGGCATTCTCTCCGCGCCGAATGAAGAGCTTTGGCAGGAAATCCTGCGCGAAGTCGTCCGGGCGTGATTCAATCTCTCAGGCTTCGGCCCGAAACCTTTGAAAGGATTCGACGATCATGCTGAAACTCGACATCGAGGCTCTCTCCAACCTGCTGCGCGACGCTGCCAAGGCGGAAATCCTGCCGCGCTTCCGTCGGCTCGGCGAGGGTGACATCCGGATCAAGACCGAAGCCTCCGACCTGGTCACCGAAGGCGACGAAGCGGCCGAGCGCTATATCAAGGCGCGGCTCGATTCGGTCCTGCCTGGCGCATTGTTTGTCGGCGAAGAATCAGTCGCTCACGACCCGGCACTGCTGCCGAAACTTGCCGATGCCGATCTGGCGCTGGTGATTGATCCGATCGACGGCACCTTCAATTTCGCCTCGGGCATTCCGCTTTTCGCCGTCATGGCCTCGGTGGTTTCCGGTGGCGAGACGGTGGCCGGCGTCATTTATGACCCGATGGGCGACGATTGGGTTCTGGCCGAGAAGGGCGCCGGCGCTTGGCAGGTTCAGCCCGACGGGCATCGCCGCAAGCTCAAAGTCATCGAACCGGCGCCGCTCGCCGACATGTATGGCATGGCCTCGACCGGCTATTTCCCCGGCGGCAAGCGCGAGACCATTCTCAGCAACATGGCCAAGCTGCGCTTCCTGATGAACTATCGCTGCGCCGGCCACGAATACCGCACCTTCGCCGCCGGCCATGTGCACTATCTCATCTACAACAAGCTAATGCCCTGGGATCATCTGGCCGGAGCGCTGATCTCACAGGAGGCCGGCGCCTATGCCGCCCGGTTGGACGGTTCGCCCTATCTGCCGAGCCATGTCGATGGCGGGTTGGTGCTTACCACCGACAAGGACACATGGGATATGCTCAAGCGCGAGATCTTCATGTTCTGAAAAAGAAATCAGGCCTTGGCGCCATATTTGGCACTGACGCCAAACAGCTTGCCGTTCTCGGCGAACAGCACGCAGGCGATGGCGATCAGTCCATAGCAGAGGAAACCGCCGGCCACCGGCACCACCGTCCCATCATAGACGTAGCCAACAATGGCGCCGAGTGCGGCACCACCGGCTGTCTGCAGGAAGCCGAAGACCGATGAGGCCGTGCCGGCCACCTGGCCGAGCGGCTCCATGGCGAGCGTCGTCGTGTTCGATCCGACCATGCCGAAGCAGAACATCACCAGCGTGAAGATGGCAAGGAAGATAGGGAAGGGCAGGTGGCCGGACAGTGCCAGCACCATCCAGATGGCGCTGAGCGCCGTGAAGCTTATCAGAGCGGTGTGCGCGACCCGGCGCATGCCGAGCGCGCCGACGATGCGCGAATTGAGGAATGACGACACCGCCATCATCGCCGCCACGAAGGCGAAGGCGAGCGGGAAATAGGCGCCAAGCCCGTAAATGTCGACATAGACCTGCTGCGCCGTGCTGATGAAACCGAAAAGCCCGCCCATCGCGAACATCGCCGACAGGCCGTAGAAAAAGGCCGACCTGTTGGAGAAGACCAGCCCAAAACCCTCGGCAATGACGGAAATCCTGAGCGGTCGGCGGTTCTCCGGCTTCATCGTCTCCGCCATGCGCAGAAACGCCCATACCTGGATGACGGCGGCAAGCACCGCCATGAACATGAAGATCGCCTGCCAATGGCCTGAGAACATGATCAACTGGCCGATCGCCGGTGCGATCACCGGGACAATCATGAAGGTCATGAAGATCAGCGACATGACCTCGGCCATCACCCGGCCTTCGAACCGGTCGCGGACAACGGATTGCGCCACGACCCGCGTCGAGGCGGCGCCGACACCCTGGATGAAGCGCAACACCAGCAGCATCTCGAAGCTCGGTGCGATGGCAGCGAAGGCGGCGGCGACCACATAGATCGCCATGCCGGCCATGAGCGGCAGCCGCCGGCCGTAGCGGTCCGAAATCGGCCCGAAGAACAATTGCGCGATGCCGAAGCCGACCAGATAGGAGGTCAGCACGAATTGCCGGTCGTTCTCGTGGGCGACATGCAGCGCCGCGCCCATGGCCGGCAGTGCCGGTAACATGACGTCGATGGCGAGCGAATTCAGCGCCATCAGAAAGGCCATCATGGCAATGAATTCGGAACGTGAAATGAGGCGGGCGGGCGCGGACATGGATTCTCTTCGGGCGGGAATTGGTAAGGTTGGCTTATAACCCCTGAATGTGACGGCGAAAAGTTCAAGTTTGGAATAAATCACGCACGGCGGAGTGATTATTCTCGCAGATGTTGCATATCGTGCCGATGGGCGCCGGCGACCGCCCCGTCGAACCTGCTCGGTCAGTCCATGCTTACAAATAGGAATGAAGGTCTTCGACTTTTTTCCAAGCGAGTTGTCGGGATCTCGTCTCAGACTTCGTCCTCAGGTCGGAGCTCGCACGGGCGTCGTTCAAGGAGGAAGACATGAAGGTCACGCAGCATCTCTGGTTCGAAAAGGACATGGAAACCGCTATCCGCTTCTACACGTCGCTGATACCGGGCTCATCGGTGGGCTGGATTTCCGGGCTGGCCGCCGATACGCCGAGCGGGCCCGCCGGAAGCGTCAGGATTGCCGGTTTCACGCTCGGCGACCAGCGATACATGGCTATCGAGGCAGGACCGCTGGACCCCTTCAACCACAGTTTCTCGATCGTGGTCGAATGCGACAACCAGGCGGAAGTCGATCGTCTCTGGGAGGCGCTGGGCGAGGGCGGGTCCTATGAGCACTGTGGATGGCTGCGTGACCGCTGGGGCCTTTCCTGGCAGATCATACCCAAGCGGTTCGGCGAACTGATGGGCGATCCCGATCAGGCGAAGGTCAAGCGCGTCATGGAGGCCATGCTCAAAATGGTGAAGTTCGACATCGACGGGCTTGAGGCGGCGGCGAACGGCTGAAAGCGCACAACGAGGTGGCCGGCTCAGTTCCGGAACAGCCGGCCGCGCTCTGTCCAGAGCACTGCAAGCACGGCGAACAGGCCGCCGAAGCCGAAGGCGAAAGATAGCGGCACGACCGTGCCGTTATAGGCCTGACCCACCACGCCGCCGCCAATGGTGCCGATGGTCGTCGTCACCACGCCGAACAGTGACGAGGCCGTGCCGGCGATATGGCCAAGCGGCTCAAGCGCGATCGCGTTGACATTGCCCTGCAGCACGCCGAACGCCATCATGCAGATTGAAAGCAGCGCAAATGTCAGCCAGAACGGTGGATTGCCGGCGAGCGCCAGCAGGAACAGGACCAGCCCGGAAGCCGTGAAGATCAGCATCGTGGCATGCGCCACCGGCCGCATGCCGACTTTCCGCACGACGCGGGCGCTGAACAGCGCCGCGATCGCCACGCCCACCGACGAGCCGCCAAATGCCAGCGGAAACAGCGTGCCGAGCCCATAGAGCTCGCCATAGACCTGCTGGACGGAGACGATGTAGGAGAACAGCGAAATAAGCGTCAGCGTGCTCGCCACCGCATAGCCGGCCGTAATCCGGTTGGTGCAGATTTCCACGAGCGCCTCGGCAAGGCTGCCGAGCGCCAATGACCGCCGGTCCCCGATCGCAAGCGTTTCGCGCAAACGTGTCGACATCCAGACGAGGATCAGCGTTGCCGCCACGGTATTGAAGATGAAAATGCCCTTCCAGCCGGCGGCGAGTTCGATCGACTGGCCGATGGTCGGCGCGATGATCGGGATGATCATGAAGGTGGTGAAGACGAAGGTCAGCACCCGGCCCATGGCTTGGCCGGCAAAACAGTCGCGGATCACGGCGAGCGTCACCACCTGCAGCGCCGCCGCCCCCATGCCCTGCAGCACGCGCATGCCGAGCAGCCAGGGAAATTCGGTCATGAACATCGCCGAAACCGACCCGACGAGATACAGGCAGAGACCGGTCGCCAGCAGCGGCTTGCGCCCGAACCGGTCTGCGAGCGGACCATAAAACAGCTGGCTGATCGCAAAGGTGACGGCAAACACCAGGATGACGAGTTGGCGGGTATTTTCATCCTTGATGCCGAATGCCTGCCCCATGGCCGGCAGCGCTGGCAGCAGGATGTCGATCGACATGGCCGCGACCGCTGCCAGCGACGCACACAGCGCGACGAATTCCGTCATCCCAAGATTGGACTTGGACCTGGAAGAAGGCGCAGCCGCAATGTTTTGCGAAGCCGTGTCGTGCATCGTCGCCTCGAAGCAGCAAGGATTGATCGGATCGCGGTGCGTGGCGAGCCGGAGAAAGGCAGAAAAGCTACGGGCCGGAGAACCGGCCCGCGATAAAGATGACTTACGGAAGCGGAAGGGTCAGGCCGCTTCGCCCTTGAGCGCGACGCCATTCTCGGCAAACAGCTTCTGCAGCTCACCGTCCTGGAACATTTCACTGATGATATCACAGCCGCCGACGAACTCGCCCTTCACATAGAGCTGCGGAATGGTCGGCCAGTTGGAATAGGCTTTGATGCCCTGACGGAGGTCGTCGGAAGCCAGCACATTGTGGCCCTTATAGTCGACGCCGACATAGTCGAGAATCTGCACCACGCGGCCGGAGAAGCCACATTGCGGGAAATCCGGGGTGCCCTTCATGAAGAGAACCACGTCGTTGCTCTTCACTTCGTTGTCGATGAATTGTTCTATTGCGCTCATAGGTCATGTCCTTGTTGCACTGCCGGGGTCAAGACCCGGCCGCTATCCCACTATGTATAGTCAACGACATGGCTTTTTTCCAGAAGGCAGCGTGAGATTTTATCATGCACTCAAATCGAGGCGACGGGTCGTTACAAGACAAAATCCTTGTCCTGCAACGTCATCATACCCGTGAGTTCGATCTCGAAATCCGCCTTGCCGTCGCCGTTGACGTCGCCATAGACGAAAGTGTCTCCAGAAACCTGCTCGAAACGGAGTTCGCCGGCCGTGTGGGAAAAGGCATCTTCTCCGATGAAATGGAAGCCTTGGTTCTTGGCTTGATGCGTGTTTGCATCGATTGCCTTGAGGTCGATCTTGTCTTGCTCGGCATGCGAGAAATCGGTGATGATGTCATGCCCCTTGGTGCTCACCGGGCTGTCCGTCACCGTATTATAGAGAAAATGGTCGGCGCCTATACCGCCGGTCAGGTGGTCCGCGCCGCCGGAGCCCATGATCTTGTCGTCGCCGTCGTTGCCGAGAATGGTGTCGGCCTCCTTGCCGCCATAGATGCGGTCATTGCCAAGGCCTGCGTCGATCGTGCCGATCTCCTTGCCCTTGCGGCCGTCATAGAGATCGTCGCCCGAAAAAAGCGAGATGGAGCCGATCATCGTCCCCTTATTGGTAATCAGGTCCTTGGCAGGGCTGCTCTCATTGTTGTTGTACAGGCCATAGGCGGCAGATTCGCCCTTGATCTCCCCATAGTTCTTGAGGACGATGGTTTCCGCCGGCGAAAACACACTTACGCGATCGACGGCGTCGACGCCCTCGATCGTGCCGTTATTGATGAGGGTTGACCGGGTGGAAGCACTGCTGCCGTCGAGGGCGACGCCGATTGCGGCCAGCGACCGTATCCCGCCGTCATTGATGACAGTGGAGTTGGAGGCGTGGATGAGCACGCCGAAGCCGGCATTGGCCACCACGAAACCGCCCTGCTGGACATGAACGAATTCGTTCGAGCACGTCGTCGCCGAAGCGCCGAGCACGATCGCTGCCAGTCCGAGGCTGGAATTGGCGACGGTTCCATAGACCTCGACCTGCTGACCGCTACCTGTCCCGTAGACGGTGATGCTTTGCGTGGATGTCACGACGACATTCGGCGCAATCAGCGCACTGTCGGTGGTGCCCAGCGGCACGATGACTGTGACATCGGTGTCGGACTCAGGAAATTGCCAATTCATCGAATGCGCCCTCCAAGGCGGCCCGGCTGCATGCTATGTGAACGGGCCGCCTTGGGGACGGGTGCGTTTATCCGTTTATTCGGGACCGCCCGCGGTCATTTGGTCGCGGTCGGGCATGGAGGCGTGCCGGCGGACGTCCATCGGTGGCTTACTGGACGGTATCGCAGCGGCTGCTCGCGGTCGCGGTGACCTCCCCGGAGACGATGCTGAAGTGCTTCTGCCTCGAAATCACCGAGCCAAAGCCATTCTTGGTGTTTTTTTTGAAAGTCGAGCAATTCTCGGCCGTCGCTTCTTCGCCGCGCTGCCAAAACGTCAGCATATCGCCATCGACGGCAAAATCATCCGATGGCGCGTCCAGTACCGTCTTGCGGGTCGTGAGATCGATGATGACGAGATCGCCCTGTGGTCCGGTGGAGCGCTGCAGGATGAGATATTTGCCCGCCAGATTGCTGTACCAGAGCGCGTCGCCGCCCTTGCCGATGACGAAATCGGCGGACTGCGGATCGAATTTGCAAGTCTTCGGCGCAATCTTGCCGGTGAGACCAGTTACCGCAAACAATGCGCCAGGATCTTCCTTGAACGGCTGAACTGCAACGTGAAAATCCTTGTCGGCATGGCATTCGACGGGCACGGCTTCGGCGAGCGAGACGCAGGAACAGGCATAGGTCACTCCGAGAGCGAAAAGAATCGCCAAGCTCTCCAAGGAATTTCGCCTCCCGAAAAGGTTGGAGCCTAACCAACCGACATTGTCGCCACAGGACGATCCGCGCTTACGTCCTCATCAACGGGACATCAGCCCGGCACCGAGGTCGCTGATCGCGACCTTGGCGCCCGGAATGCCCACTTTGATCATACCTTTGATTTTGCCCCGAATTATCGGCATCACGCCTTTCCTTACTCGCTGGCTGGCAAATGCGCGCCCGCCATGAAGTCATAGGAACCACGATTCATGGGCCTTTTGCAATTGTTCAATTGTGACCCGCCCTGCACCGCCGAGCGTGACCGTGGTTCGCCGGTCGTGCCGATGAACGGTGCGAGAATGCCCCTTCTCCTCCGCCATTTCAGCGGTCGCCAGCCCCAAGCCGCCCGACGAGCAATCGTGTACCCGCTCCTCTGGTTTCGCAAATACCCGCTGATGGAGCAGTTGTGATCGATTGCCGACTTGTCATCCGGTCTGCTGTCCGGACGGGGAATGTCTCAGTCAAGTGAAGAGGCGACAGAGACCAGAACATCTGATAATATTCCGCCCATGAACTGATGTGTCGGCAAATGTTCGGCATACGCGCAAGCACCGCCGGGCAGATTGCGGCTGAAAAGGAGAAGCGCCATGGCGGCATCTCATTTCATGGTCCATGCTCAAGGCGAATATCGACGCCCGGTGGTTCAAAAGATCGGCACCGCGGATATCATCGATGCGCTCAAGCTCGGGATCGAAGACTTCACTGCGAAGCCATCGCATTATGTTTTTCTGTGCCTGATGTATCCGATAGCGGGCGTCGTCCTGATCTTTTGGAGTTCCGGCGCCAACCTGGTGCCGCTGTTCTATCCGCTGATGTCGGGCTTTGCCCTTGTCGGCCCGATTGCAGCTTTGGGCCTTTACGAAATCAGTCGTCGCCGTGAGCAAGGGCTGGACAGTTCCTGGTATCACGCGCTCGCCGTGCGCCACTCGCCTGCGCTGCCGTCCATCATCGCCGTGAGTATCTTATTGCTGGCGCTCTTTATAGGATGGTTGATCGCCGCCGAGAAGATATACGTTGCAGTCTTCGGCAACACCGCTCCGGCGTCGCTCTCCTCGTTCCTGTCGGACGTATTCACGACGCCTCAGGGCTGGTCGCTTATCTTGTGGGGAAACCTGATCGGGTTCGTGTTCGCCCTGGTGGTTCTGGCAACGACGGTGGTCACGTTCCCGCTGCTGCTCGACCGGCATGTGCGGGCAGCGGTGGCCATCAATGCAAGCGTGCGGGCGACATTGACCAATCCGGTGCCGGTGGCGCTCTGGGGTCTGATCATCGCGGCCTCGCTGCTCGTCGGCACGATCCCGTTGTTTATCGGCCTTGCGCTCGTCATGCCCGTCCTCGGACATTCGACCTGGCATGTCTATCGCAAATTAATCGTCCCCGTACGCGAGGATGGCAACTCTGAAGCCTAGGGAACCTATTTCAACTCTTCTCTGAAACCGTCACTGAATGCGCCGATCTCCGATTCCCAGTCGGCGCCTATGCTGGGAGGTTAGCATGTGGTATCGCGCCGTTTTGGCCAGTTTGCCGCTTATTCTTGTTTCGGCCCCTGGAGCCCACGCCCAGGAGGGAGACGCAACTGCAGGCGCAATCGTGTTCAAGAAATGCGCCGTCTGCCATATAGCGGAAGAGGACAAGAACAAGGTCGGTCCGTCGCTGCATGGCTTGCTCGGACGGAAGGCTGGAACGCACCCGGATTTCAAATATTCGCCGGCCATGCATGCTGCGGGCGAGGGCGGGCTGATCTGGGACGAGGCAACGTTGCGTGACTATCTGCATGATCCCCGGAAAAAGGTGAAGGGAACCAAGATGGCCTTTCCCGGGCTGAAGAATGATGCCGACATCGCCAACGTTGTTGCCTATCTGAAGCAATTCTCCAAGTAGCGGGACAATGTACAAGCGAATCCATTGGATCTTGGGTGCCCCACCAAGGCCAGCGGTAGTACAAGGTGCCAAGCATTGATGGGTGCGGCGGTAATTGCTCGCACGAGATGTTTATGAGATAATGCTAAAAATCTTTCGCCGGATCGCGTGCGTCATGCTCGCGGCCGGGGTCAGGAGCGAAAATGGCTATCGTGCTGCTTCTCGTTCTTGTGGTGGTGGCTTCCATTGCATTCCACCTGCTCAGCCCTTGGTGGTGGACACCGATTGCTTCAAACTGGAACTACATCGACAACACCATCGTCATCACCTTCTGGATCACTGGCATCGTCTTCTCCCTTGTCGTGTCGTTCGTGGCCTATTGCGTCTGGCGTTTTCGCCATCGCCCGGGAAACGTCGCGGCCTATCAGCCAGAGAGCAGGCGGCTGGAATGGTGGCTTGCTATCGGAACGGCGATCGGCGTGGCGGCCATGCTGGCGCCGGGGCTGGTCGTCTGGAAACAGTTTGTGACGGTGCCTGCCGACGCCGCGACGGTGGAGATCATCGGCCAGCAATGGCTATGGAGCTTCCGTCTGCCCGGCGCCGACGGCCGCCTGGGGCGGGCCGATACCCGCGCCGTCAGCGCTGACAATCCGCTTGGGATCAATCCGAGCGACAAGGACGGCCTGGACGACGTTGTCGTTCAGACGGGCGAACTGCATCTTCCCGTCGGCAAGCCGGTGCATGTGCTGCTGCGTTCGATCGATGTCCTGCACGATTTCTACGTGCCCGAATTCCGGGCGAAGATGGACATGATTCCTGGCAGCGTCACCTATTTCTGGTTCACCCCGACGCGTACTGGAACCTTCGACGTCCTGTGCGCCGAATTGTGTGGTGTCGGTCATCCGCAGATGCGCGGTACGGTCATCGTCGACGATGAGGCCAACTATCAGGCCTGGCTGCGCGAGCAGCAGACATTCGCACAGATGACAGCATCGGCCGACACCAATCAGGAGAAATGAAACCGGCAAGCTGCCGGCAATGAGGTCTTTCAATCGAGGGAGCCTGGAGGAGACGCGACGTGGTCGACATCAGATATGGTTCCAAGGAGGTCATCTCGCCTGCCGAGGTCGAGGATGTGGAGCTCTACCATCCGAAAAGCTGGTGGACCAAATACGTCTTCAGCCAGGATGCCAAGGTGATCGCGGTCCAATATTCGCTGACGGCAACTGCCATCGGCGTGGTGGCGCTGGTGCTTTCCTGGCTGATGCGCCTGCAGCTCGGATTTCCCGGCTATTTCGATTTCATCGATGCCCAACACTATTATCAGTTCATCACCATGCACGGCATGATCATGGTGATCTACCTGCTGACCGCCTTGTTTCTAGGCGGTTTCGGCAACTATCTGATTCCCCTGATGCTCGGCGCCCGCGACATGGTGTTTCCCTATGTCAACATGCTCAGCTACTGGGTCTATCTGCTCGCCGTGCTGGTGCTGGTCGCCGGCTTTTTCGCGCCCGGCGGACCGACCGGCGCCGGTTGGACGCTGTATCCGCCACAGTCGGTGCTGTCCGGCACGCCGGGCGGCAGCGATTGGGGCATTATCCTGATGCTGTTGTCGCTGATCCTGTTCATCATCGGCTTCACCATGGGCGGCCTGAATTATGTCGTGACCGTGCTGCAAGGCCGTGCCCGGGGTATGACGCTGATGCGCATGCCGCTCACCGTGTGGGGCATCTTCACCGCCACCGTCATGGCCCTGCTGGCCTTTCCGGCGCTGTTCGTCGCCTCGGTGATGATGCTGCTCGACCGGGTGCTGGGGACGAGCTTCTTCATGCCCGCCATCGTCGAGATGGGGGAACAGCTGAAGCATGGGGGCGGCAGCCCGATCCTGTTTCAGCATCTCTTCTGGTTCTTCGGACATCCCGAAGTCTATATCGTCGCGCTTCCCGCTTTCGGCATCGTCTCGGACCTGATCAGCACCCATGCCCGCAAGAACATCTTCGGCTACCGGATGATGGTGTGGGCCATCCTCATCATCGCCGTGCTGAGCTTCGTCGTCTGGGCGCATCATATGTATGTGAGCGGCATGAACCCGAATTTCGGCTTCTTCTTCGCCACTACCACACTCATCATCGCAATACCCACGGCAATCAAGGTCTATAACTGGCTGCTGACGCTCTGGCGCGGCGACATTCACCTCACACAGCCGATGCTTTTCGCGCTCGGCTTCATCGTCACCTTCGTCAATGGCGGGCTGACGGGCCTGTTCCTCGGCAATGTCGTAGTCGACGTGCCATTGTCCGACACGATGTTCGTCGTCGCCCATTTCCACATGGTGATGGGTGTGGCGCCGATCATGGTGGTGTTCGGGGCGATCTATCACTGGTATCCGAAAGTCACCGGGCGGATGCTGGACGAGACGATGGGCCGGCTTCACTTCTGGGTGACCTTCGTCGGCGCCTATGCGATCTTCTTCCCCATGCACTATATCGGCCTCCTGGGCGTGCCGCGCCGCTATTACGAACTGGGCAACGCTACGTTCATTCCGCCCTCCGTTCACACGCTCAATGAGTTCATCTCCGTCGCCGCGCTGATCGTCGGCGCTGCACAGGTGATGTTCCTGTTCAATTTGGGCTGGAGCCTGTTCAGGGGCAAGCCGTCGGGCGGCAATCCCTGGCGGGCAACGACGCTCGAATGGCAGACGCCGCAAACGCCGCCCGCGCACGGAAACTGGGGCAAGGACCTGCCGATCGTCTATCGCTGGGCCTATGACTACAGCGTGCCCGGCGCAGCCGAAGATTTCGTGCCGCAGAACCAGCCGGGGCTGAGCCCAGCAACGCGCGAGGCGGCGTCATGAGCGTCATGCTGGTGTTCCTCGCGGGCATCGTCGCCATCATCGTCTGGTGGATGGCCCAGCAGCGGCTGACGTCCCGGCCATGGCTGGAGGTGGGGCACCTCGAAAAGCCGGTCGCGGGCGAGCGCTTGCCGATCGAACCGGCTAAGGTCGGGCTCGGCGTGTTTCTCGCGGTGGTCGGTTCGCTTTTCAGCCTGTTCGTCAGCGCCTATCTGATGCGCGTCGGCAGGGACGACTGGTGGTCGATCCCCGTTCCCCCGCAGCTCTGGCTGAACACTGCGGTGCTGATCCTAAGCACCGTCGCGCTGGAAACGGCAAAATCCGAAGCGCGGCGCGGGCACGCCAACGCGATGAGGATCGCCATCTTTGCGGCATCCGCGACGGCAATCCTGTTTCTGGTGGGACAGGTCCTGGCCTGGCGGCTGCTGAATGCCCAGGGTTATGGCCTGGCGGGCAATCCGGCAAACAGCTTCTTCTACCTGCTCACCGGCATGCATGGCCTGCATATTCTCGGAGGGCTTGCGGCCCTTGGCCGGACGACCGCCAAGGCCTGGAGCGGACCGGTGACCGCCAGCATGCAGCTGAGCGTGGAATTGTGTGCGAGCTACTGGCATTTCATGCTGTTCGTCTGGCTGATCCTGCTCGGGCTGTTTGCCGGTTGGGCCGGCCGTATTGTCGATATTTGCAGCCAGTTGCTGACATAGGGAGTGCTGACGGTGTCTGACACGGTAGAAACCCACTCCATCGAGCCGCTTCAACGGCCGGCAGGGCTGCGCGGCGTCGCGGCCGATCTGTCTTCGGACCAGCGCGCGTTCAAGAATGTGCCCTGGGGCAAGGCCATGATGTGGATCTTCCTCCTCAGCGACACATTCGTTTTCGGATGCTTCCTGCTCGCCTATATGACGGCCAGGATGTCGACGACGGTCGTCTGGCCCAATCCAAGCGAAGTCTTTGCGCTGACCATCGGGGGCACCAAGATACCCCTGATCCTGATCGCCATCATGACCTTCGTGCTGATCAGCAGCAGCGGCACGATGGCAATGGCCGTCAATTTCGGCTACCGGCGGGAACGGCGCACGACGGCGATCCTGATGCTGGCGACCGCCGCTCTCGGCGCCACATTCGTTGGCATGCAGGCGTTCGAATGGTCAAAGCTGATCGGGGAAGGGGTGCGGCCCTGGGGCAATCCATGGGGAGCGGTGCAGTTCGGCTCGTCCTTCTTCATGATCACCGGCTTTCACGGCACCCATGTGTCGATCGGCGTGCTCTTTCTTGTCATCATCGCCCGCAAGGTCTGGCGCGGTGATTTCGACACGCAGCGACGGGGATTTTTCACCAGCCGCAAGGGCAATTACGAGGTCGTCGAGATCCTCGGGCTTTACTGGCACTTCGTCGATCTCGTCTGGGTCTTCATCTTCGCGTTTTTCTATCTTTGGTGAGGTGAGCGGATGACACAAATAGCGACGCAATCCACCCAGCAGCACCCGATCAAGCTCTATTTCGTCGTCTGGGGCTGGCTGTTCGTGCTCAGCACCTGTTCCTATATGGTCGACTATTTGGGCATCCAGGGTTATCTGAGATGGTCGTTGATCATCCTCTTCATGATCCTGAAGGCGGGGCTCATCGTCGCCGTCTTCATGCACATGGCCTGGGAGCGGCTTGCGCTGGTCTACGCCATCCTGCTTCCACCTATTCTGGTGCTTGTCTTCGTTACAATGATGGCGTCGGAATCGAGCTATACGATCTTCACGCGTCTGCTCTTCTTCAGCAACGGGGCTTGAATTGATCGTTTGCGGCATTCAAGCTGCCGCCAAACACGGCTTCAGACCACGCGGGAAACCAACTCGTCCGTCGCAGCTCACTCCGGCGCTGACGTCTGCAGCGCCAGCGCATGCAGCACGCCGCCCATATTGCCCTGCAGCGCCTGGTAGACCATCTGGTGTTGCTGTACCCGGCTCTTGCCGCGAAACGCCTCGGCCACGACTTCCGCAGCATAATGATCGCCATCGCCGGCGAGGTCACGGATGGTGACCTTGGCGCCCGGAATGCCCGCTTTGATCATGTCTTCGATGTCGCCCGGATTCATCGGCATGGCGTGTCTCCTTACTCGCTGGCTGGCAGTTCGCCGGCCATGAAATCAGGGAACCACGATTCATGGGTCTTGCGCAATTGTTCAATTGCGATCGGCCGCGCAGTACCGAGGGTGACGGTGGCTCCGCCGGTCGTGCCGATCTGCGGCGCGAAGATGCCTTTCTCCTCGGCCAGTTCGACGAGCTCGTCCACATCGTCGCGCTCGACGGTCAGCACATAGCGGCCCTGGTCCTCGCCGAAGAAAGCGGCGATAGGGTTGCCGTCGACCGGCACGCTGACAGTGGCGCCGATATTGGATGCCATCGCCATTTCGGCAATTGCCAGCCCCAGCCCGCCGGATGAGCAGTCGTGCACGGCCGTCGCCATGCCGTCGCGGATCAGGTCGCGGACGAAATCGCCGACAAGCCGTTCCTGCGCCAGATCGACCGGTGGCGGCGGACCGTCGGTGCGGCCGTGGATGTCGCGCATATAGACCGATTGCGCCAGATGCGTACCCCAGGAGGACGGGGCGCCGATCAGGAAGATCGCCTGGTTCTCTTCGGCAAAGGCGATGCGGCCGGTGCGCTTCCAGTCAGGGATGAGACCGACGCCGCCGATCGTCGGCGTCGGCATGATCCCCACGCCATTGGTCTCATTATAGAGCGACACGTTGCCGGAGACGATCGGGAAATCGAGTGCCGTGCAGGCTTCGCCGATGCCCTTGATGGCATGCACCAGTTGACTCATGATCTCCGGCTTTTCCGGATTGCCGAAATTGAGGTTATCGGTTGCCGCCAGGGGCAGGGCGCCGGTGGCGGTGAGATTGCGCCAGCATTCGGCCACCGCCTGCTTGCCGCCTTCATAGGCATCTGCTTCGACATAGCGCGGCGTGACGTCGGAGGAAAAGGCGAGCGCCTTCCATTCCTGACCTTCGACGCGGATGACGCCGGCATCGCCACCCGGGCGCTGCAGTGAATTGCCCTGGATCAGCGTGTCATATTGCTCGTAAACCCAGCGGCGAGAGGAATTGTTGGCCGAACCGACCAGCTTCAACAGCGCATCGGCAATATCGGCCTGCGGCACGTCATTGTCGAGGAGTGGAGCTGGCTTGGCGAGCGGCGTCCACGGCCGGTCATATTCCGGCGCCTCGTCGCCCAGTTCCTTGATCGGCAGGTTGGCGACTTCGGCGCCCTGATGCAGCACGCGGAAGCGCAGATCATTGGTGGTCTTGCCGACGATCGCGAAGTCGAGGCCCCATTTGACGAAGATCGCCTTGGCCTCGCCCTCTTTTTCCGGGCGCAGCACCATCAGCATACGCTCCTGGCTTTCCGAGAGCATCATCTCGTAAGCCGTCATCTTCTCTTCGCGCACCGGCACCTTGTCGAGATCGAGTTCGATGCCAAGATCGCCCTTTGCGCCCATTTCGACGGCGGAGCAGGTGAGGCCTGCAGCACCCATGTCCTGGATGGCGATGACGGCGCCGGTCTGCATCAGTTCGAGGCAGGCCTCCAACAGGCACTTTTCAGTGAAGGGATCGCCGACCTGCACGGTGGGCCGTTTCTCCTCGATCGATGCGTCGAATTCGGCCGAAGCCATGGTTGCGCCGCCGACGCCGTCGCGGCCGGTCTTGGCGCCGAGATAGACGACCGGTAGGCCGACGCCCTCCGCCTTGGAGTAGAAGATCGCATCGGATTTCGCCAGACCAGCGGCAAAGGCGTTGACGAGGATATTGCCGTTGTAGCGCGCATCGAATTCGACTTCGCCGCCGACCGTCGGCACGCCGAAGGAATTGCCATAGCCGCCGACACCGGCGACTACGCCGGACACCAGATGCCGGGTCTTCGGGTGATCCGGAGCACCGAATCTCAGGGCGTTCATCGCCGCCACCGGCCGTGCGCCCATGGTGAACACGTCGCGCAAGATGCCGCCGACGCCGGTCGCCGCGCCCTGATAGGGCTCGATATAGGAGGGGTGGTTGTGGCTCTCCATCTTGAAGACAACGCATTCGCCATCGTCGATATCGACCACGCCCGCATTCTCGCCCGGTCCCTGGATGACGCGCGGTCCCTTGGTCGGCAGCGTCCTCAGCCATTTCTTGGAGGATTTGTAGGAGCAGTGCTCGTTCCACATGGCGGAAAAAATGCCGAGTTCGGTGAAGCTGGGCTCGCGCCCGATCAGCCCCAGGATCCGCTGATATTCATCCGGTTTCAGGCCGTGGCTGGCGATCAGATCCTCGGTGATGGGGCGGTCGTTGGAAACGGTCATCGGGCTCTCGAAGTGGTTGGGAGGCGGCGTTCGCCAGCCTATAACCCATGCCGTTCGCATGTGCGACAGGAAAATGGCCGGATCAACAGGCAGCGTCGATCATGAGGATGTGGCTTTCCGGCTTCAGGCAAGTGTGTTTGGTTAACAAGCCGGCAATCTTTCGGCGATATTGCTCAACTCCCGTTCATAGCCATGATAACGACACGTGATGACAATACCCGGCAATGAGAGCCTGAACAGGAATGGTGCATGATGACCAAGCATACCCGTCACAACAACGACACTCTCTCTGACGACAGCCGCGCGGCAACCGCCCAAACGATGCCAGTCTACACCATCCCCGAGATCGCCGACTACCTGATCAACGGCTATTGGAAGAGCGAGGGCGAGTCCCACCGCAGTTGGTCGAGCAACACCATCACCTATGATCTCAGCGGCATCGAGGCCGATCGCAGGTCATTGGTGAAGCTCGCTTTGGCGTCCTGGTCGGAATTGACTGGGCTGACATTCAAGGCGGACTCCAGCAATGCCGACATCACCTTCACCGAAAAGGGCAACATGACGGCGGCGACCAGTACGCCCGTCTCCGGCCATTCGATCCAAAGCGCGACCATCAACATCAGCTCCGATTGGAGCACGACGTCGAAGATGGACAGCTATCTGATGCAGACCATCGTCCACGAACTCGGTCATGCCTTGGGGCTCGGCCATTCCGGACCGTATAACGGCAGCGCCGAATATGGCGTCGACAACATCTACCAGAACGACACCTGGCAATATTCGGTCATGTCCTACATGGAGCAGGCCAATTACAACAACGCCTCGACCCGCTATGTGATGACGCCGCAGATGGCCGACATCTATGCCATCCAGGAAATCTATGGCGCCGGCACGGCGCGCTCCGGCAACACGACCTATGGCTTCAACGTCTCCGGGCAGGAAACGGCGACCGCAGCGCTCTACGATTTCGACAACTATAACAAAGCACCGTCACTGACGATCTACGATAGCGGCGGCAACGATACGCTCGACCTCTCCGGTTACAGCGCGTCGCAGAAGATCGACCTGGTGGGCGGCACGTGGTCTGACGTCGGCGGCCTCAAAGGCAATATCGGCATCTACCGGACAAGCGTGATCGAGAATGCCATCGGCGGCTCGGGGCATGACAACATCATCGGCAACACTGCCGCCAACACGTTGGAAGGTCTCGGCGGCGCCGACAAGCTCTCCGGCGGCACCGGCAACGACACGCTAACCGGTGGCACTGGTGGCGACGTCTTCGTCTTCCATTCCGGCTGGGACAAGGACACGATCACCGACTTCACCGCCGGCGCGGATACGATCAATCTCAGGAACTTCGATCTCGGCAGCTTCAAAGAGGTGCGTTCGATCGCCCATGACGCCGGCCAGGACCTCGTCCTCAATTTCGGCCATGGTGACACGCTGACGATCGACGATTTCAGCAAATCCGACCTGTCTTCAGGAGAGTTCCTGCTGTAGCGATCAGCAGCCTTCGCCGCCGCGCACCCAGTTGTTGACGTCCTTGTGGACGCGGCCCGACAGAGCGGGCTCGTCCATCAGCGGGCCGAAGGCATCGATCTTGGCCGGCGAACCCTGAGCCTGCACGACGAGCAGCGGGCGTGAGGTCGGCGCATTCTTCTTGACCAGCAGGATACGCGGCGTGCCGGAATAGGAGTCGAGTTCGGGCGCCAGCTTGTAGGAAACGAACATCGGATCGTTCGACTTGAACCAGCAGCGATTGGCACCGAGCATCACCCGCTCCATCACCGGCAGCGCGCCTGTCTCGACGGACGGTGTGTTCCGGGTGGTGCTGCAGGCGGCAAGGCCGGCGAGCAGCGGAAGAACGGTGGCACGAACAACAAGGCGCATGGAAACACTCCGGGAAACGGGCTGATTGATCAGTCTTGTCTAAAAAGCGAAGCTTATGCGGCGATGACGTCGAGTGCTGCGGCAAACAGGGCGCGGCCATCGTCGCCGCCATGCGCCGCCTCGATCAGGTTTTCCGGATGCGGCATCATGCCGAGCACGTTGCCGCGTGTGTTGATGATGCCGGCAATGTCGTTGATCGAGCCGTTGGGATTGGTTTCCTTGGTATAGCGGAAAACCACCTGATCCTCGCCTTCGAGCCGCGTCAACGTTTCCTCGTCGGCGAAATAATTGCCGTCGTGATGGGCGACCGGGCAGCGGATGATCTCGCCCTTGTCATAGCCGCGGGTGAAAGCCGTCCGGTTGTTGACGACTTCGAGCTTGATCTCGCGGCAGACGAATTTCAGCGAGGCGTTGCGCATCAGCGCGCCCGGCAGCATGCCGGCTTCGAGCAGAATCTGGAAGCCGTTGCAGACGCCGATCACTTTCACGCCCTTTTCAGCCTTTTCCCGGATCGCCTGCATCACCGGCATCCGTGCCGCAATCGCGCCGCAGCGCAGATAGTCGCCATAGGAAAAGCCGCCGGGGATAACGATCAGGTCGACGCCATCGGGAATGCTGGTCTCGGTCTGCCAGACGGTGATCGGTGCCGTACCRGAAATCTTGGTCAAGGCCGCGATCATGTCGCGGTCTCGGTTAAGGCCGGGAAGCTGGACGACGGCGGACTTCATGGGGCGTTCTCCGGAATAACGGTCAGGAATTGCGGCGGCACTTCGGCGGTGAGCCATACGCCATTGTCGGCGACAAAGAAAGCGTATCCGTGGCCGGCCATGCCAGCGGTGTCGACCGTCAACAGGATATGCGGCCCCTTGCGGCGGACAGCGACGGTCTTCGCCGTTTCAAGGTCGGGCGACAGGTGCACATGCGTGCGGTCCATCGGCTTCAGCCCGGAAAGCTGGATGTCCTCCCACGCCTTCGCAGTCGTGCCGTGGTAGAGCGCAGCCGGCGGGACAGAGGGCGGCAGTTCGAGCTTCACCTCGATGCTGTGGCCTTGCGCGGCGCGGATACGGTCACCTGACAGTGTGAAACGCTTCTTGGTATTTTCGTCGATGACGCGGCGGATATCGGCATCGGTGACGCCAAATTTCGCACAGACCTTGCGGCTGAGTTGCGGATAATCCGTCCAGCCTTCGGCATCGAGCGTGAGCCCTATCTCCTGCGGTGCATGACGCAGCACATAGCTCAGGAATTTGGAGATTTCGGTATCTGAAGCGGACATGATCAAGTCGCCGGATCGTATGGTGTTTGGCCACGCTCGGACATTTCGCGAAGTTCGAGGCGAGTCTCGATGCGGTCGAGGCGTTGCTCGGTTCGTGCCAGCATGCCGTGGACGTTATGAGTATCCTGCTGCACTGAAATGAGCGTGCCTGTCAGTGCGCGGACCTCTGCTTTCAGCTCGCGCTGCCCCTCCTTCAATCCGGAAATATCGGATTGAATTCGTTTGAGCATCTCGTAGATCAAATCACCGCTGATTTCAGCCATACCTGCGTCACTCTCACGAGAGAGTGACAGTATAGTTCTCGATCACCGTATTGGCGAGCAGCTTTTCGCACATGGATTGCAGTTCGGTCTCGGCTTTCGTCTTGTCGTCGTGGTCGATGACGAGATCGAATACTTTGCCCTGGCGCACACCACCAACGCCGGAGAAGTCGAGGGCGGAAAGTGCGCCCTCGATTGCCTTGCCCTGCGGGTCCAGAACGCCGTTCTTCAGCGTGACGACGACGCGTGCCTTGATCATCTTTCCCTCTTTATTCTCAGAATGCGGCCTCGCGCATGTCTCCCGTAAAGTGGTCCCGGTTTCGGGACAAAGACATGCGCAAAACAAAGAGCTTTATCCGTCAGTCGGATTTCACCAGAACCGGGCCGCCGCTGCGGATGGGCTCGTTTTCGTTGATGATGCCGAGCCGGCGGGCGACTTCCTGGTAGGCGTCGAGCAGACCGCCCAGGTCCTTGCGGAACCGGTCCTTGTCGAGCCGCTCCCGCGTCTCGATATCCCAGAGCCGGCAGGAATCGGGCGAGATCTCGTCGGCGAGGATGATGCGCATCATGTCGCCTTCGTAGAGCCGGCCGCATTCGATCTTGAAGTCGACGAGCTGGATGCCAACGCCGAGGAAGAGGCCGGTGAGGAAGTCGTTGATGCGGATGGCGAGCGCCATCACGTCATCAAGCTCCTGTGGGCTCGCCCAGCCGAAAGCTGTGATATGTTCTTCCGACACCATCGGGTCGTCGAGCTGGTCGGACTTGTAGTAGAATTCGATGATCGAGCGCGGCAGAACGAGGCCTTCCTCGATGCCAAGGCGGGTCGCCATCTCGCCGGCGGCGACATTGCGCACCACGACTTCGAGCGGGATCATCTCAACTTCGCGGATCAATTGCTCGCGCATGTTGAGGCGGCGGATGAAATGCGTCGGGATGCCGATACGGTTCAAATGGGTGAAAATGAATTCGGAAATCCGGTTGTTGATGACGCCCTTGCCGTCGATGATCTCATGCTTCTTCTTGTTGTTTGCCGTTGCGTCGTCCTTGAAGAACTGCACCAGCGTACCCGGTTCCGGACCTTCGTAAAGGATCTTGCCCTTACCTTCATAGATCCGGCGGCGACGGTTGTTCATATCGTTCTCTTATGTTGGCTGCGGACTCAGATTGAAGACGGTCCACGGCGATCAAGTCATGCGGTCCTTAACCGAAAAGATCGCGGTTCACAATGATGCATCGCCCTGATCCCCTGATTTAGCCGGGTTTGGTCATATTCCGGTCACGAACGGAAACAGGCGTTGCACTTTCCGTGAGCTTTTGATTTATGTGCTCCATCACCACAATCAAGGCTTACTTCTAAGGAGACCCGCATGACGAGCCTCAGCGACCGCGAAAAGGCATTCGAGAACAAGTACGCTCACGATATGGAAATGAAGTTCAAGATCATTGCCCGTCGCAACAAGCTGCTCGGCCAGTGGGCTGGTGCGCTGCTTGGCAAGTCCGATATCGACGCTTATGCCAAGGAAGTGGTCGTCGCCGATTTCGAAGAGGCGGGCGAAGAAGATGTCGTGCGCAAGGTGTCCGGTGACCTCCAGGCCGCCGGCCTGTCGCAGACTGCCGACGACGTGCGCGTCAAGATGATCGAATTGCTCGCCGTCGCCGCCGACCAGATCGACCAGGGCTGATTTCGCCTGCCATCGCGTTCATCGAGCCGCCCTCCGGGGCGGCTTTTTTTGTGCGCCCAGCATGGGCGCATTCTTGTGGGTGCAAGTCCCACCGTAAGCTGGTCATGGCGAGCGAAGAGAAGCGCAACTGCGGAAGGGTGACCGACCGTGGGAAGGAAGCGTGGATCGAACCTGCGGGCCGATGAACAAGAACCGGATAAGAGGCGGTGCCGACCAGGGCGAGTGGGCAAAGAACCACGAAGCTCTTGTGACCAAGGGTCGGTGGCGTAAATCCGGCGGTCGTGCAGGGAAGGAGTGCGTTCTTACCTGGGGAGATCTCGCTTTGCGCCTGAAAGGGCGACGGTGTCGAGCCGGCGCGAGAAGTCAGCAGAGGCCGTAGTAGGGAGCGTTTTTTGCGCGAACGAAGGGCCGAACGAGAGAGAGTGACGTTGCCACCGAGGATGAGCAAGGCCATGCGTCAGATGCCGGCAATGTCCGGGAGATCGGAGAAGCAGGCGGGTGAAGCCCGTCGGGGCTCCGATCTTGACGAAGCCGCGCCCCCGCCACGGAATGGAAACAACACAGGTGCAGGGCTGCTTGATGCAGCCCTGCGGCGAGAGAACCTTCTGAGAGCCTTCAAGCAGGTGCGCGCCAACAAGGGTGCTGCAGGYGTRGACGGTCTGGACATCGACCAGACGGCTGCGATGCTGCGCCATTGCTGGCCTGCCATCCGCGACAGCCTGCAGGAGGGGACGTATCGGCCGCAGCCGGTGCGTCGCGTGATGATCCCGAAGCCRGGGGGYGGCGAGCGCGAGCTTGGCATCCCCACGGTGCTGGACCGCTTGATCCAACAGGCGCTCCTGCAAGTCCTCCAGCCGATCCTTGATCCGACCTTCRGCCAGCACAGCTACGGCTTCCGTCCGGGGCGTAGTGCGCACGATGCCGTTCTTGCGGCGCAATCGTTCGTGCAGTCCGGGCGGCGGATCGTGGTGGACGTGGACCTGGAGAAGTTCTTCGACCGGGTTGACCACGACATCCTGATCGACCGTCTGCGCAGGAAAATCCCCGATCCCGGCGTCATCCGCCTGGTTCGGGCTTACCTGAATGCCGACATTGTCGATTGCGATGCGACCATCAAGCGGACCAGAGGCACGCCGCAAGGCGGGCCGCTGTCGCCGCTATTGGCCAACCTGCTGCTGGACGAGGTGGACAAGGAACTTGAACGGCGGGGCCATGCCTTCTGCCGCTATGCCGACGACTGCAACGTCTATGTGCGGTCACGGCGGGCGGGTGAGCGGGTAATGGCTCTGCTGCGGCGCCTCTATGGCCGACTTCACTTGACAGTGAATGAGACCAAGAG